>JANNAO010000126.1:0-7835 GCA_031384405.1 Verrucomicrobiota bacterium
GTCTCGCCTGTCCTTCCCCGCATTCTAAGTTCGCAAACGGTCTTCACGTTTGGTCGCGCAACCGGACAGGCGAGACGCGCTGTCCCACTGCCCGAAGCGAACTCACTTCGACTGTTCATCGGAAACAACATCGCCCTCACCGACACGCCAGTGGATTCACGCTGATCGAATTGCTTCTCGTCATCGCCATCATCGCCGTTCTTGCTGCGCTGCTGTTGCCCACGCTCGGAAAAGCCAAACTTCAGGCCAAGCGCATCAACTGCGTGAGCAACCTCCAGCAACTCGGCGTGGCGTTCCATTCCTTCGCGCACGATCACGGTGGAAAATTCCCCATGCACGTTTCCACCAACGACGGCGGCACATTGATTTCCGATCTCGGCACGAACGGCGTTCCCTACGAGATCGCTCCGGCCTACCAACACTTACAGTCGCTCTCGAACGAACTCGTCACAGCGAGGCTTTTGGTTTGTCCGGCGGATACGCGGATGGCGGCGGAGAAATTCGCCGCATTACAGAATGACAATGTAAGTTACTTCATAGCCATGAATGCGCCCCTCGGCAAATCCACTGCCGTGCTCTCCGGCGACCGCAACATCTCGCCGGTGAATGAGTCTGGCGTGATGGAAATCGTCCCGGATGAAAACCCGCGTTTCCGCTGGACGGACGAAATCCACAAGTTGCAAGGCAACCTCCTCTTCGCCGACGGTCACGTTGAGAAACAAAACAATCCGGCTCTTAAGAAAACCTTCACCCTCGTCAGCACGCCCGTCGTGATCGCCGTTCCGAAAAGTGGTGCGACACGCCCGACTGCGAGTGGGCAACCGCCGCAAGATAACCCACCACAACCACTCGCGCCGCCGCCCACCAGCAAGACTCCGCCCATCAACGTGCCGCCTCCGACCAATGCCATCCCCATTCATCCGCAGTACGTGAAGGTCAATCCTGCCACGCAGACATCGCTCACGATCACCAAGTCGATTGCTGCCGCGCCGGAAAAGGTTGAGACAAACACGCCGACACTTGTGGCCAAGACCACAGTAGTCCAGCCACCGAACGAACAAATGCCGCCGCTCGCGCCATTCGATCAGGACTTGGTGGAGTGGCTGCAACTGCTCATCACGCGCGGCTATCTGCTGCTGTTGCTGCTGCTCCTGTTGTTGCTGGCAATCGCCGCGTGGCGCGCGTGGAAACGCTGGCAGGAGCGGCGCGGGAGGAACATGCCGATGAAAGGAGAGTTATGAAAACATGCCGAGGCGGATGTGGATTCACGTTGATTGACCTGCTGATGGTGATTGCGGTGCTAACTGTTCTGTATTTGTTGTTTTTTCCGCGAGTGACCAGTTGCCGAGGTAAAGCACTACGCATCACCTGCACCAACAACCTCAAACAAGTCGGCTTGGCCTTCCGCATCTGGGCTGGCGATCACCAAGACACCAATCCCACGCAAATTTCCGTCACCAACGGCGGAGCGATGGAAGCTGTCTTGAGCGGAAACATCGTGGCTGTGTTCCAAGTCATGTCCAACGAACTCAACACGCCCAAGATTCTGTTTTGCCCAACCGATAAGAAGCGGATTCAAGCCGTTGTCTTCCCATCAACAAATGTTACTCAACTAAGCTCCGGTGCTGCGCCATTCACAGGCAACACCAACCTCTCCTACTTCGTCGGCTTGGACGCCAAAGATACGCTGCCTAGCATGTTTCTTTCCGGTGATGACAATCTCTTGGTCGGAGGAACTCACAGAGGCGAAGTCGGAGGAAAGCCCGCGCCCGCAGGCATTCTTTCGCTCACAACAAACACTCCCGTCGCATGGGCCGACACCCGACACGAAAAGCAAGGCAACGTCGGCCTCGCTGACGGCTCAGTGCAGGGGTTCTCCTCCAGCGCACTTCGCAACGCGCTCGCAAATACCGGAGTTGAAACCAACCGCCTCGTCATGCCGTGACTTAAAGGTTGGTGAAGCCTAGGGAAGTTCTCAGAACTTATTTCTCTAACGCATCCGCCTCAATTCACCCGCTCGGCCACTTTGAACCGCAGCATCCGGGTCTTCATCCAACGCACGGCCAGCAGATCGTAGAAGGATTTGAACAGCCGATTCCACACGCCGTAATGCGCCTGCCCCGTCAATCGGGCGTGATGGCTGATCGGGACTTCGATCACGCTGAAGCCCTCCATCTTGATCAGCGTGGGCAGGAAGCGATGACCGCCATTGAAGAATTTCACTTCCGCGATGCACTCGCGTTTGAACGCGCGATAGCAGCAGCCCGCATCCGTGATCGTCTCACCGGAAAGTTTGTTGCGGATGCCGTTCGCGATGCGCGATGACGCCACACGCACGAAACCATCGCCCTTGCCACGCGCCTCCACGCGCGAACCGCACACGCAATCCGCCCTGTCCAGTCCTGCGAGCAGCTTCGGCAAATCTGCGGGATCGTTCTGCATGTCGGCGTCCAATGTGACGATGATTTTGCCGCGCGCGGCTCTCATGCCCGCCCAAAGTCCGGCGGATTGGCCGGATTGTTTCTCAAAACGTTGAGCGCGGAGTTGCGGGAGGGTGGCGCACATCTTTTGCAGCAACGCCCAACTGCCGTCGCTGCTCTGGTCGTCCGTGATGATGATCTCGTAAGTGCGCTTGAGCGGATCGAGCGCGGAGCGGATGGCAGTGACCAACGGTTGCAGGTTGTCCTGTTCGTTGTGACAGGGAATAACGACGCTGATTTCGGTTTCGGTGGTGGTGGTCATCGCGAGTTCGATTGCGGACATCTTGCGTGTGAAACTTCCCCTGCGGCAAGCGCAGATTCCAGATCGGACGCGAATCAAAGCGTCGGTCAACAGGAGGATTCTTTGCCTTACTCGTGATTCTCACGCCGTGATCCAAGGGATCAAGAGCATGTTTAAAAACCGTGTTCTGGCCCTCGTCCTCGTGCTCGTCCTCGTCCTCGATTTTTCGACGGATTCGAGGACGAGGACGAGCACGAATAATTGTCCCGCGAGTTTTCAAACAGGCTCTCAGATTAAGAAAAAGTTTATGACGAAGACCCCAACCTTGTGACCGCCCATTTCAGCCGTGCCCGGGCAGAAATCCCCTCTGGACGCGTCCAACCCCTCAAAATAATCTCCATCACATGCACAAACCCGCCCTTCGTGGCAACCGTCGTGCTATGCAATCCCTTATCCGATGAACTCAGAACAACGACGACTCGACGAGGCCAACGCAGGAAAAGCTGCGTGGCGTCGCTGGGGGCCGTACCTGGCCGAACGCCAATGGGGAACCGTGCGCGAAGATTATTCCGCCAACGGCGATGCGTGGGGATTCTTGCCGCATGACCACGCTCGCAGCCGGGTTTATCGCTGGGGCGAGGATGGCCTTTGCGGGATCAGCGACGATCAACAATTCCTCTGCCTCGCGCTCGGACTTTGGAACGGGCGCGATCCGATCCTCAAGGAACGTCTCTTCGGTCTCACCAACAACGAGGGCAACCACGGCGAGGACGTAAAGGAAATCTATTACTACCTCGACGCCACGCCGACGCACAGTTACCTCAAGACGCTTTACAAATATCCGCAACGCGAATTTCCCTACGCTCAACTCATCGAGGAGAATCGTCGTCGCGGTCGCGAGCAGTCCGAGTTCGAGTTGCTCGACACTGGCATCTTCGACGACGACCGCTATTGGGATGTGTTCACCGAATACGCCAAGGCGTCGCCTGACGATGTCCTGATGCGCGTGACGGTTCATAATCGCGGCCCGGAAGAGGCAACGATCCATCTGCTGCCGCAACTATGGTTTCGCAATACGTGGTCGTGGAAACCGGGCGCAACCAAACCGACTCTCTGCGCTGTCGCCGCAAACGAAGTCGCTGGAAAACATCCGCAGCTCGGTGACATCCGGTTGTTCGCTGATGATTGGTGCAACGACCTCCCTCACCCCGGCCCTCTCCCCAAGGAGAGGGAGAACCGCGCGACTGCACGTGGAAAACCCACACGACACGATCTCGATTGCGGCGGTATTGCTGGCCTCCCTCTCCCCGGGGGAGAGGGCTGGGGTGAGGGCGAGCGTTCACCTAAATTTCTTTTCTGCGACAACGAAACCAACGCGCGTCGGCACGGCGGTTCGCCAGACGCTTACGGCCATTTCAAAGATGCGTTCCACGAATACATCGTTCATGGCAACACCGCCGCCGTTGATCCTCAGCACACGGGGACGAAATCAGGCGTCCACTACAAAATCACGGTGCCTGCTGGCGGCTCGGCCACGATCCGGTTGCGACTTGCCAATTCAAAACTCACGCCTGCCCCCATCTTATTAGCACCGGCCTTCAGCCCGGTGCCGGCAGATCGGGATGACTCAGCCGCTTCAGCGGCTTCCTTGTCAGCGAACAAAGCCGCTTCAGCGGCTACGAACTCGTGTGCGTCAAACACCGGGCTAAAGCCCGGTGCGAATGAGACTCCGAATCCATTCGCAGACTTCGACGACGTGTTCGCCCGTTGCATCCGCGAGGCCGATGAATTTTACGCCGACTTGCAGGAAGGGATCGCCACCGCAGACGAACGCCTTGTCCATCGTCAGGCACTCGCCGGGATGATCTGGAGTAAACAGTTTTATTATCTCGATGTGTTCAAGTGGTTGAACGGTGATCCCGCCCAACCGCCTCCGCCCTCTGAACGCAAACACTCACGCAACGCCGAATGGATGCATCTCAACAACTCCACGGTCATGTCCATGCCGGACAAGTGGGAATATCCGTGGTACGCCGCGTGGGATTTGGCCTTCCACGCGATCCCGCTCGCGCTTGTTGATCCAGAGTTCGCCAAATCACAACTGCTCGTGCTCACGCGCGAGTGGTACATGCACCCGAACGGACAATTCCCCGCGTACGAATGGAACTTCAGCGATGTGAACCCGCCCGTCCACGCGTGGGCGACGTGGCGCGTGTTCCAGATGGATCGCAAACATCGTCGCGAAAAAAATCCCGCCGACAGGGGCGATGTGGAATTTCTCGAACGCGTCTTCCACAAGCTGCTGCTCAACTTCACCTGGTGGGTGAACCGCAAAGACACGCAGGGGCGAAACATTTTTCAAGGCGGCTTCCTCGGCTTGGACAACATCGGCGTGTTCGACCGCAGCGCGCCGTTGCCGATGGGCGGCCACATCAATCAAGCCGACGGCACGAGTTGGATGGCGATGTATTGCGTCAACATGCTCCGCATCTCGCTCGAACTCGCGCAGCACAATCGCGTCTATGAAGACATCGCCACGAAGTTTCTCGAACACTTCCTGGACATCGCCGCCGCGATCAACGGCGTGGGCGACGGCGCGCTCGGTTTGTGGGATGACGAGGATGAGTTTTATTACGACCACCTGAATCTCGCCGATGGCCAGAACTTCCCGATGAAAGTTCGCTCAATGGTGGGTTTGATTCCGCTGTTCGCCGTGGAAGTTCTCGATCCTGAGCTGCTGGAAAAACTGCCTGACTTCAACGCGCGTTTGCAGTGGTATCTCCAACATCGCCCCGATCTCGCGAAACTCGTTTCACGCTGGCAGGACTGCGGCGAAGGCGAACGACACCTGCTCTCGCTCCTGCGCGGTCATCGCATGAAATGTCTGCTGCGCCGGTTGCTCGACGAGACGGAATTCCTCAGCGACTTTGGCGTGCGCGCGCTGTCCAAAGTTCACGAGCAGAAACCGTATCGGCTGGATTGCGGGGGAAAGACCCACGAAGTCCGCTACTGGCCGGGTGATTCACAGAACGGTCTGTTCGGCGGCAACTCCAACTGGCGCGGCCCGATCTGGATGCCGGTGAACTTTCTCCTGATTGAATCGCTCCAGAAATTCCATCACTACTACGGTGATGAATTCAAGATCGAGTGTCCGGTGGGTTCAGGAAAATTCGTCACACTTAACGGTGCGGCGAATGAAATCTCCAAGCGTCTCACTAAACTTTTCCTCAAAGGCAACGACGGTCAACGCCCCGCGCTGAAGTCCCACGCCAAACTCGCGAGCGATCCGCACTTCCGCGATCACATCCTCTTCCACGAATTTTTCCACGGCGACGACGGACGCGGACTCGGCGCATCGCATCAGACCGGCTGGACAGGCATCATCGCCAAGTTGCTCCACCCGCGCCGCGCGTCACACCACGCCTCGGACACTGTCTTCATGGCGCGCTCTGCAGAGCCTGTGAAGAAATCGTCTGCGACCAAGAAGCCGAAGCCTGCCCGCCCGTCGGTAAAATAAAACGAGCCGAAACTCGGAAACTCAAAAAAGGCTTTCTGAGTTTTTGAGTTTTGGCTGTTACCCTCGGACTCCCTATTTCAAAAACTCCACCTTCGCGCTCAACTCCGGCGTGAGGAATTTGTCCGGGTTGCGAACCTGCACCTTGATCTGCAACGTGCCTTTGGCGCGATTTGCTTCCGGGGCGATTTCCGCCACGTAGCCTTCATAGACTTTGTCGAGATAGGCTTCGGGGCTGACGCGGCAATTCTGTTTGAGAAAAATCTTCGAGAGGTCGGCTTCGTTCAAATCAATCTCCACCTGCAAGTCTTGCGGATCCGCCACGGCGATCAACGCCGTGCTAGGGCCACGTGTGCCACCGAAACTTTGCGGCGCAACGAGTTCATTCGGATCCACAAGTTTCTCCAAGACCACGCCGTTGATCGGTGAGCGGATCGTACACCAATCGAGATACGCCTGATTCACATCACGCGCGCCTTGGGCTTCCTTGAGCATGGCACGAGCTGATTCGACTGCGATGCGTGCATTGTCCAAGGCTTCTTTCGACGCGATGTCCGACTTGTTGAGTTGGCTGACACGCTCAAAATCCAATCCTGCCTTGCTCAATGACGCCGTCGCATTTGCCACCGCGCCTTCTGCCTGCCTTAGACGCGCCTTGTATTCCGCGTCATCCAGCAAAACGACCACCTGACCATTGGTCACCACATCGCCCTTCTTCACTCCGATCCACGTCACCACGCCCATGAAACGCGGGCTTAGTTCGATGCGTTCACGATTGATGATGTAACCACTGACCGTCAGCACAGAATCTTTCGCCGACGCGGGTGCGGTATTTGTAGCTGACGTGACAGATTCAGCCGTAGCAATAGTTGTGGAAGTCTGCGACGGCTTTGAACCCGATTTCACCATGCGCGTCTCTGTTCCCTCTTTCGGACGCGCCATGAAAATCGCCCCCAACGTGACCAAGACGACCACGATGACGATTGTCCAGATGACACCCGTCGGACGCTGCTTTTGGCCGCGTTCGATCTGCAATGATTTCAATTTGTCTGCGTTCATGAAATTTACTTTGGGTGTTTCGTAGTTAATCCAAAACTGTTCCGGTCAAATTGACTTCAACGCCGAGATCACCGGCAACCGCGCCGCACGAATCGCCGGGAACAATGTTCCGATCAATCCCACGATGACCGCGAACACGAGTCCCTGCACAACAAGCTTTGGCGTCACACGAAATTCAAACACGATCTCGCTGAACGTCTCCATGCCCATCGTCGCCGTCGTGTAGCCGTTCCAATAAAAAGCGATCGCACAACCCAGCACTCCGCCCACCAGTGCGAGCAGTCCGCCTTCCAGCAACAACGCCGCGACGACTGCGCGTCGGCGAAATCCCAACACGCGCAATGTCCCGATCTCACGCGTGCGCGCTCCGACCGCTGCATACATCGTGTTCATCGCTGCGAACACCGCACCGACAGACATCATCACCGCTAGAAAACCGCCCAGCCATTTGATCGGCGCGGCGGTCATCGTCTGCTTGCGGTAATACTCGACCTCACTCTCGGCCTTGAGCTTGAACCGCCGGTCGCCCTCGACGCGCGCC
>JANNAO010000172.1:0-8688 GCA_031384405.1 Verrucomicrobiota bacterium
GCGCTTGACCTCGAACTGTTCGGGCACGGCGATGGTGAGCAGATGGCCGATGGCGGACGAGATGACGTAGTCGTCGTTCTCGAAGTGGTCGTCGTGTTTCTGAAACTTGCCGAGTGCCTTGCTGATGTCGCTGGCGACGGAAGGTTTCTCCGCGATAATGAGGGTTTTGCCCATGTGACGGGCGCATGTTTAAGCCCCGGAGCGTGACCGTGGCAATCTATTTCTTCGCGACCCTGTTTTGGAGACTAACCCTGAATGGACACATGCAGACCCGAATTTGATCAAGCTACGGGCGTAATCACATCCCGGTTTCTTAGCGTTGAAACGCCGCAATGTGATAGCTCGGCCAACTATTCCCACTTCAGAAAAACGAGCAGTTCATCAATTTTGTTCGTCAGTGGTGGCATGCACTTGCGGGCGCGGGCAGGTCGCGTTGTGAATGGGACTGAGCAGGGTGTGGAGATTAGTCTGCAACCGGTGAAGCTAATATTTCGTGAGCGAGGGCGAAATTAGTCGCAAAAGGTGGTGGTCGTTCCAAAGCGACGGGCACTAGGCAAAAGTTGCCTAGTTACCCCCTGTTTTGAGCTGGTACGGGTTTGGCTAAACAGGGAATAGCCGCACTGTAGTCATTCGTGGAGAGGACATCGCGGGATGAAGCGTCAGCGGCCTGCCAGACCGAATCGGATACGGACGCTTTATCCTTATGAAAGCTGTCGCGGGTGCCGACGAGAATGTCCCCAGCACCCAAACTTTCCCTGCGTCGTTATTTCATTTGTTGAGGAGATTTCAGATCGGGCGGCACACTGCCCGCCTGCGGTGTGTCATCGCCAAGGTTCAATTCGATCTGGCACTGAGGCGGCGGGGGTGGTGCGTCTGCCGGTGCGGTGGACGCGAGGTTCTCCTGTTCAGGCGTTGTCTCTACAGGTTTGGCCCAAGAGATGTGCCCGCTCAACGGATCAATTTCAATCAAGTATCCCATAACGCCCGCGAGTCTGGCGGATGGGGTAAGACAAAAACCGTCCAACCACCGAATTATTTTTCACCGCTTTCGACGAGTTTGATTTCAGCTTCGGTCAGGCCGTAGAGGTCATAGACCAGTGCGTCTATCTGGTGATCCAGCGTGGCGCATTTGTGAGCGTAAAATTCCTTGTCCCGGTCGCTCTGCGCTTGCGGCAGCTTTTTTTTGGCCACCAGCATTTGATCAACCAGTGACACTAGTTTGTCGTGCCGAGATTTGTCGGCGGAGTTGGAGAAATTCAATTCTACAATCGGCAGCTTCTCCATATGGATCGTGCGTAGTTCGAGTCGCCCGCCCTTGTCCGCATCCCCCAAAACCGAAACGTTTCGCTTGAGATACGACCAAATCAACTTTGAATTTAGAACGCCCAATAAATACAGATCGGCTAGAGGAATCAGAAAGGCTTTGTTGTTATGATACAGACCACTCGTATCAAATGCGAAGCGCGACTCTTTGCCGATTTCTGGATAGACAATTTTAGGTTTCTCGAAAGCGTCGTAATAATCGCATGGTCGAAGTTCCCACCAAAATTCTCCTTTGTCCTGTCTGGCACGGGCGTCTTGTTCAAAAGCCAAAAGATGAGTAGCGATGGCAGGATAATTTTCTGCCAACCACTTCCACGGGTCTTTCGCGGACTTAGAATGTTGTCTTGTCCACCCTGACGGTATGAGGATCAAATAGCTGTCGCTTTTGCGAATTTCATAGTGGCGCACATCGTCCCCGACAACAAACGGCTTAATGAGTCTCGCACTTTTCCTGTCTTGCGAAATCAACCTTGCGCGGGTCGCACCATCAATCACGAATGCCTTGGTTAAGCCCGTAATAATTCCGCGTAAAATTTTCCCGCAATATTGTCCGAGTGGAACTCCTTTCTTCCGCATCTTGTCGATGACGGCCATCTCGCGAGAATTTACCAACGACCAATTTTCTCCAGTGATTGAGGTGCTGTCCAAAGCTTTACCGCTCCGTCCGATTTCATTGGGGAGAGAATCAAAATTCAGCCGTTTGATCGGCGCATAAATAAAGCTCTGTTTATCGGGACGAGTTTTGACAGTCAGGAGAATTGCGGGGAAAGTCGAAGCTCCTTGAAAAACAGGTAACTCCCCGAAATCTATAATTTCCAGTATCTGCGCCTTGGCTTTCAGGTAGGAGCGCAAAGGCTGTCCGTATCCAGATTTCATAAACTTGTTAGAAGTTATGTATCCGAATAGTCCATTTCTTTTCAACAGCCGGTGTGCCTTCTCCACAAAATAAACATAGAGGTCTGCTGCGCTTGAAAACGTATTGTAACGATGCTTTGCATAATCCTTAAAAACATCCTCAACGCTTTCCGCTCTGACATATGGCGGATTACCAACAATGACATCAAACCCGCCTTCGTATTCAGTTTCCGGTATGGCGGGCGGCGCAGGTTTGGTGTTCTTCTTTTTCTTGTAGCTGATTTTACCGTAACTGCCGTGCAGCGGCACGCCGGGTACGGTGTAGTCAGATTCGCTGGATGCGGTGTCGCGGAGTTCGCCACTAGCAGTTTTTCGCCGGAAGATGTGCGGGAAGCGTTGCGCGTAATCCAGCGGGTTGAGTTTCTTTTCCTCCTCCACGCTTATCTTGCCGCCGTCCAGAATGTCCGGGCCAATGAGCGAGTTGCCGCACACAATGTTTTTATCCAGCGAGGGCAGCAGTGTGAAGTGAAACTCGGTCTGAAAGGCACTGGTCGTGCCGATGGTTTCGTCTTCCAGCAATTTCAAGTAGAGGGAGAGTTGCGCGACTTCCACCGCCTGCCGGTCAATGTCCACGCCGTAGATGTTGTTGACGAGAATGTCGCGCTTCTTCTGGAGGGAAAGGTGGAGCGAGCCGTCGCGTCGCACGCAGTCGCCTTTCTTCACCTTGCCGGGATTCTCGGTGTAATACCTGGCGTGGTATTGCAACAGCACGTCATAGACACCAAGCAGAAACGAACCGCTGCCGCAGGCGATGTCAGCAAACTTCAACTCCCCGATCTGCGCGGGAGTCTTACCCTCGATCATTTTACCAACGGTGTTCTCGACGATGTAGCGGACGATATATTCTGGTGTGTAATAGACGCCGCCGGCTTTGCGAACTTCCGGCTTTTCCACCACCCGCGCGCTGTCGGAGATAACCTTGCCCAGAAAGCGTTCGTAGATGCTCCCCAGAATGTGAATGGGGATGGCGTTGAAATTGTAGGGTGAGGTCGGGTCCGATAACTCCTCGCAGATGTCGGCGAAAACTTTTCCGTCCGGTGCAAAGCCCGGCGCGTCGAGTTTGGGATGGGATTTATAGACGACGCCGTTGTATTTGCGATCCAACCGGAGCGACGTGTTGATGAAGTCTTCCCAGACACCATCCGCCTTGCCGAAGTTCTCCACTTGCGGTGTCTCAATGCCTTTGTCTTCGAGAAAGCGCGTGAAGACGAGGCGATCAAGAGTGCGCTGCGTCACTTCGGTGAGCAGGTCGCCATCGAGTTCGGGATTCTTTTTCTTGAAGGCTTGAGCGAGTTTCTGGCGGTAGCCGTCCAGTTCCTCCAGGAAATCATCGTCCGGGTTGGTGTCCCGGCCTTTGAACAAGCCGCGCTGGAATCGCTTGGCTTTGGAGACGGGGCGGGATTCGGCCAGCTTTTCAAGAGAACCACTGGCAACCGCCTCTCGCGAAAACAACCAGTAGATGCGGGCGAACTTTTCGCGGTCGGCGTAATCGCTGTAGGTGAAGCGTTCGAGGACGCGGCTCAATGTGTCATTGATATCGGGCTTGAGGCGGCAATCGAGAATGTGAAAATCGTCAAAGCTCGTCAGCACCGCAAAGGGCGAGGTGCGTTTGGTGAACCAACCGTAGCGAATGGTTTGGACATAGTTGTCCGCCGAGGCGAAGTCTTTTGAGGGTCGTTTAGCTTCGACATAAAACCGCACGTCCCGATGATTGGGCACGAGATAAAAAGCATAATCAGCTTTCTTGCGGGATGAGCCTTCATTAACGCCGCGTTCAACTTTGACTTCCTGTGCGTAGGGATTCTTCTGGGTATCGTGGTTCACGTCCCAACCCAGTGCGATCCAGAACTTGTCAATGAAATCGTGGCGAGCTTCCTGTTCCTGATACTTGGTCGAGAGATAGAAATCCTTCTGTGCATCGAAATCCTTTGCCAAGGATTGCACAGCGGCGAAAGCCTTCTCAAAAGCGTCCATCATGCGCGGAGGCTAAGGAAACGGATGCGCACGGTCAACGCGGGGCTTGTAGCCGAGTGCAACAAAAGGTTTTGGCGGGGTGGAAAACTGATGGGTTAAAATAAGGATAAATAGAGGTTAAGTCCGGCGGGGATTCGACCGATAGAGGGACAGATACGTGTATTAATCTGAGGGACGCGTGGCGGTTGGAATGGTTGTTCCAACCAGAATTCATATTTCCGATGGCCGTGACGATGCGTGGGTGCTTGTTCCGATGTCAGAGTGATGGATGATCCGATTTGGCGGGTTTAATTATGAGAGTACGCAGTCAAAACCGAACGACATCGGGCGTGAGCCTGATTGAGGTGGTGATGGCTGTCTGCGTGGTGGGGCTGGTCTCTGCTGGGTTGATGGGAGCGATCAGTTGCGGGTTCACCATGCTGTCCCGGACGCGCGAAAATCAGCGCGCTACGCAGGTGATGCTGGAGAAGGTGGAGACGTTGCGGCTTTATAGTTGGTCGCAGATCAATTCCAACGGGTTTGTCCCGGCGAAGTTCACGGAGTTGCTGAATCCTCTGGATGCGGATGAAAAGAATCCTGCCTTGATCACAGGTACAATGTCTGTGGAGAAGTTTCCTTTTACGACGAGTTACTCGAACAGCCTGAAACAAGTGCGGATGACGATTGAATGGCGTGGCACGGGAAATCTCCTGCGCAAACGCGAGTTCACGACGTTCATCGCGAAGGACGGGATGCAGAACTATGTCTATTAAGCCGTCAACGCGCCGAGCCGTGCAGGGCATGACGCTCATCGAGGTGATGATCGCTATGGGCATCTTCTCGGTGGTCTCGATGGCGTTGATGACGATCTTCATTTTTTGTCTGCGGTCATTCGAGACGATGTCGAATTACGCCAATCTGGACAGGGACAATCGCGTGGCGGTGGACACGATCACCCGCGACATCCGTCAGGCGAACTACGTGGCGGATTATGTTGCCGATCCTCCGGCACTGACCCTCGTATCCGGTTCTGATAAGATTTCCTATCTGTACGATGCGGACGCGCAGACCCTGACGCGTTCCTCCACTGATGGGGGTGATAAAGTGTTGTTGGAGCGTTGCAGCGAGCTGACGTTTAATCTATTTCAACGCAATGCCGTGGGCGGGTCTTACGATGTGTTTCCCGTGGCCAAGGGCAGTTGGAAAAACACGGTCAAGGTGGTTGAGTTGTCGTGGAGGACGAGCCGGCGGCTCAAGGGAACATCTCGCATCAACTCGGAATACATGGAGACGGCCCGCATTGTCATCCGCAAGCGATCAGACTGACCAACGCCTGCATGACCATCCATCCAACCACAACAGCCCCGCGAACACGCGGCAGCGCATTGCTCACCACGATGATTCTTACGGGCATCCTCACCGTGAGTCTGGCGGGATACATCGCCGTCGTTTCGCAACAGAACAAATTCAGCGCGCGGGCGCAGGGATGGAATCTGGCGGTGGCGGTGGCTGAGGCCGGCCTTGAAGAAGGTTTGCAACATCTGAACGCCAACAGTTCCAAGTTGAGTGTGGATGGATGGAAGTTTGATGGCGGTGCTTACACCATCACGCGGCGGTTCGGAGACGGGAACGGTTACCGTGTCCATATCACCAACTCCACCACTCCCACGATTGTCTCCCGTGCTTATATCAACAACTTCACTTTCGCTCCGGATCAAAAAACCGATGTCGGTGTCGTGGGCGGCGAGATTAATCCCACGAAAACGATTGTGCGGGCCGTGGCGGTGACATGCTCGAAAGGCAGTTTGTTCACGAGATCCCTCGCCATTCAAAAGAGCCTTGATCTCAACGGCAACAACGTCTTGACCGACAGTTATGATTCAAGCGACATGTATGGCAGCAGCAATGGCATGTATAGCGCGGCACTCTCCAGCGATTCAGGCGACATCGCCTGCAATGGCACGATCAAGAACGCCGTGGACATCGGCAACGCAAACATCTACGGACGCCTCTCCACTGGTCCAGATGTCAAAGTCGTCATCGGAAAAAACGGCGGCATCGGATCGAAAGAATGGCAAAAGTCCACCGGCGGCAAGGGCATTCAAGACGGGTGGGTGAAGGATGATTCCAATTTCACATTTCCCGACACGAGTCTTCCATACAAGACGGGATTGCCTGTGACGAGCGGTAATGTGGTGACCACTACCGCCACGACTTCAAGCACAGCAAAATCCTCACCCACCTATCCTTCACCAGTTCCTGCGACCAGTGTCTCAACCAACGTGTCCACGGTTTCAAGTTCATTTTATCCCAGCCCGCCGCCCAAAGGAATCAGCACCAACACGACATTTGTCACAGGGGCGTTGCCAAGCCCCGTTCCAGTGGGCACCAAGACGAATACAAGCTTGGTGACGAGTTCGATCTATCCCAGCCCCGGCACATATTTAGGAACTGTTACAACGAGCCTCTCGGTAAAAGGGAAAACGACCACCATCTATAGCTACAACTCGATCATCAGTTACGCCTATCCCGTCTATACTTATTCTTACCCGCTGTATTCGTATTCTTACAACGCCATTACGACCAACACCGTCTATACGACGAACTATTACGACAACATTCTCTACTCAGGCGACTACTCGGCCAAAACTCTGAAGGGTTCGACGTTGATTCTAGGCAAAGCCAGGCTCGCGTTGACCGACGGGCTGGACATGAGCGGCACGGATTCAATCAGTATGGGTTCAGGTGGGAAAATCGAGATGTATGTGGATGGAAAATCCATCAGCATCACCGGCAAGGGTGTCGCCAACCAGACGGGCAAGCCAGCGGACTTCATGATGTATTGCACGCCCAACGTCACCGATATCAAGATCGCGGGTAACGCCACATTTGTCGGGGTGCTTGTAGCTCCGAATGCGAATCTTGTTTTGAATGGCAGCGGCAAGGACGATCAAGATTTTTGCGGCGCCGCCATGGTGAACACGCTCAAGATGAACGGGGGGTTCAAATTCCATTACGACAAGGCTCTGGGGATGCTCGGTGGCAATGGGCGGTTTCTCATCACGTCGTGGAACGAAGTTCCGTGATGGAGGCGGTATCGGTGCGGGCGGAATCTATTTGAAGAAACCCGTTTTCAGAAAGTATCCGTAAGCCGCCAACATCGCGAACCCCGCGAAGCGCGGCAATCTTCCCAGCGTGGCGATGAACAGAAAGTGAACCGTCGCCGCACCCGCGATCAGATAAACACCCATCAGAAAAATATCCGGGAGCTTGAGCGTCTGATGTAGCGCAAAGATTCCGATGCACAACGGAATGCAGATGTGCGCGTCGCCGACTTGCGAGGCATACACCACGTCCAGCTTGCGTCGCCAACCGAAGTAGAGCGCGAGGATCGCATTCGGCAACACCATCACCCAGCCGCTCAACCAGCCGAGATGTTGCGCGCTGACGAATCCTGTTTTGATCGTCGAAAGCCACTTCACCATCCAATCAATGCTCACAAACGACGCATACGCACCCAGCCCAAGCAGCGCGAGATTCAATCCCAGTTTCCAGCCGAGTGATTTGCCATCGCCACTGCTTGTCTTGAGGACTTCAAACACATGAAACGTCTGCCAGAACAAAAACAATCCCACCAACACGAGGCCGTCGTTGAACGTGATCTGCCCATCGCGCCCCAACGCCCAGAGTGCGCCGGTGAAAAACAATACCGCCAGCAACGTGAGCATCACGGAGAAGCGATTCGTGTCCGGGCTGGCGGACGCGGCATCCTTTTTGGATTTGCCTTTCGCGCCGCCGGATTGTTTTGCCTGCCAGAAAATAGCAGGCAGACCGATGAGCAGCGTGAGATTTGTGACGTTGTTGACGATGGCGTTGGTCATCACCTCCGCGCCGTTGCCGCGTTGATGGGCGATGAGAAAGGCGAAGATCAAATTCCCCACGCCCGAACAATACGGCATGATGAGCGTGCCCAGCACCGTGCCCTCAAAACCGCCCGCGCTCATCACTTCAAGCCGCCAGATCATCAGCAAGGATGCCGCGATGAAGATGCCGAGAAAACACCACGGAGCATACGCGCCCGTGCTTTCGATCCGATGGATGAGGGGATTCAAGAACTGCATGAGCGCGTCACTTCTTCTGCGGCTCTTTGTCGGAACGCTTTTTGTTCTCGATCTCTTTGAGTGTTTCTTCGATCAGAGATTTTTGAGCGTCGCGGCCTTCGATCCCCACGCGCGCCGCATCAATCACCGCCGCGCCCGCCGCGATGACGGTGAACACAAGACACCCCAACCAATAGCAAATCATCGGCACACCGGACAAGCGGCTCTTCAGCACCGTCTCCCCCGCGATGAGCATCAGGATGGCGATGGCGATGGCGACCGTGCCGATCTTACGGCGACGAGATTTGGAATCAGCACTCACCGGGTCAGCCTAACCAAACGCGTCCCGGAGTGGAAGCGTCTGTTCGGTTTTGGGTGTGATTGAAAGTGCCGCTCA
>JANNAO010000191.1:0-2773 GCA_031384405.1 Verrucomicrobiota bacterium
GTTGAATGGCGGCAATACATTGACGCGCCTTCACGAACTTTATCCGAACTCCGTGGCAATCTCGGCGCGGACGGGGAAAGGCGTTGAAGAATTGCTCGCCGAGATCAGCAGCCAGATACGGCCTGAGCGCGAGTTTGTGGAGTTGAAGATTCCGCACGAACAAGCGGCAACCATCGCGCGACTGCACAAGGTCGGGCAGGTGATTGAGCGGCGTTATCTCGCGAAGGTGGCAAAATTCAAGGCGCGCATCCCGCCGCATCACCACGCGGAGTTCGCGGAATACATCGTCGAAGAATAGTTCGCAGCGACTAAAAACGGTACGCGGTGCGGTTCTGTTCGTGACAATTCCCAGCCTTCTATTGCTTTGGAGGGCTGAATTCGCTGAGGTTTCCAACCAATCTTCCGGGTGAGGAAAAAACTCTGCCCGCTGGCGGACATCCTGCTTTCACCGGAGGCAACTGAATCGTTCATGCAGGTAAAACTTAAACATATCGTCATTGTCGCGCTCGTCATCGCTGGCGCGGAAGACATCTGGCAAAGGTTGTCCAACAAACCCGACATTGAGGACGACGACGACAGAACGGTGATCGCTTTTGCGCGTGAGATAACAACTTCTTCGTTCGGCGCGCCCGTGGTCGTGACGAATTGGTCCGGGCAGCTCGGTCAGGTTTTGAATTCGAGCAGCGCGCCGTCCGATCAGGGCAAGACGTTGCTCGCGATGTTACCGCAGACGCCCGCCGAAGGTCAGGTGGACGTGGCGCAACATGCGGGTCGTTTGCTGTCGGATGCGTCGTTCGCTAGTTTTGGGTCGCAACTCACGAATGCGGCGACGCTGGCTGCGGTGCGGCGCGTGGTGTTTGCTGATCTGCTGTCGCGCCCGAACTCGGTGAAGTTGCCGTGGCTTATCGAAGTGGCTCGCTCGCCCGTGGACAATCAGTCGGGCGAGGCGTTGCTCATTTTGAAATCAATCCTGCGTGAGGACTACGGCTCAGATTGGAATGCGTGGCGCGAACGCGCTGTAATCTGGATGATGGAGAACCCATGATCGGCTTCCCCGGAAAAACCCGGAGCGCGACTCCGTATGGAAAAAATTTGCTCCTATCCCGACTTCAATTAACCTGCCGCCCGGTTTTCGACTATTTAGAAAGATAAAAATCACATGCACGATAAAGTTCCATACCTTGATCTACCCGCGCAAATCCGTCCGCTCCGCAAGGAGATTGACGCTGCCATCGCCCGCAACCTCGACGCCTGCTCGTTCTGCCTTGGGCCGGACGTGGTCCAGTTTGAAAAAGATTTCGCGAAATATTGCGGCGCGGAACACTGCGTGGCGTTCAACAGTGGCACCTCGGCACTGCACGTTGCGTTGTTGCTCCTGAACATCAAACAAGGTGACGAGGTCATCACCACGCCCTGCACATTTGTGGCGACCAGTTGGGCGATCTCTTACGTGAATGCCACGCCGGTGTATGTGGACGTGGACGATGCCACGTTCAATCTCGATCCAAACCTTATCGAGAAAGCCATCACGCCCCGCACCAAAGCCATCATGCCCGTGCATCTCTACGGGCATCCGTTCGACATTGATCCGATCCTTGCCATTGCGAAGAAGCATAATCTGCCCGTCGTGGAAGACGCGGCGCAGGCGCATGGAGCGAAATACAAAGGAAAGACCGTGGGCACGTTTGGAGCGATGTCCTGCTTCAGCTTCTACCCCGGCAAAAACCTTGGTGCTGCTGGCGAAGGCGGCGCACTCGTGACGAACAACGCGGAATACGCCAAGCGCGCGCGGTCATTACGCGAACACGGTTCGACGGTGCGTTACTATCACGACGAGATCGGTTTCAACTATCGCATGGAAGGCATTCAAGGCGCGGTGTTGGGCGTGAAGTTGCCACACTTGCCAGCGTGGACGGCGGGTCGTCAGCGTGTGGCGAAGCGTTATGCAGAACTGCTCAAGGACACGCCGCTGCAACTGCCGGAACAGGCTGCGTGGGCGGAATCCGCCTGGCATCTTTACGTGGTGCGTCATCCCAAACGTGACGCGCTCAAAAAATATCTCGAAGACAACGGTGTGGGTTGCGCGCTGCATTATCCGCTGCCGTTGCACCTGCAAAAGTGCTACGCGCATCTCGGCTACAAGGAAGGTTCGTTTCCGGTCACGGAAAAAGCAGCACGCCAATGCCTCAGTCTGCCGATCTATCCTGAATTGACCGACGCTCAGATCCAGCGAGTCGCCGATGTGGTGAAGGATTTCTTTAAGAAGTAATCTGCGGTTTAACCAATTTTGCCCCGCCGCGCCCGGAATGGCCGGTGGGGCATTTTAACTTCTGGTTTCAATTTGTTGCTGCTGACTACTGTAACATTGCTGCGACAACCACATCTTCATTGGCGGCTGGGAAAACTTATTTCTCAGATACTCAATGGAGAAATCCCAAAACCATTTCCCTCATCTGCGGCTCCGGTGTGTTGCCGAATTCCGATAGGATTACTGCAAGACTAGGAGGCAGTTTTTTCTGCCACCACCCCTTCCGGTTTCTTTCAACGACGTTTGCATCAAAATAGTCTCGATAATTTCGTAGAGTATTCGCGTTGACCGACAACTTCTCTGCGATTTGCACAATCGTTTCGCCCTGATTTCCGAACTCCAAAAGCTCGTGATTGAATCGCGCGAGGTATAGTGCTGCGATCATTGCCCGACGTATAATTGGATCACCAGCAGTGCGTCTCACTCTACTTTGCTGGGGATTCGGATTTCTTCCCGGAACGATCC
>JANNAO010000145.1:0-1869 GCA_031384405.1 Verrucomicrobiota bacterium
ACTTTGCGTTCGCGTTCGTTCAGGCTGGAGAGTACATCGGTGAGTTTGTCCTTGAGCAGGGCAAAGCTCGTGATGTCTATCGGGTTCTCGGAATTTTTATCTTCGATGAAGTCGGCGAGGCTGGTGTCGTCACCGTCGCCGACGGGCGATTGGAGCGAGATGGGTTGCTGCGCCATTTTCATGATGGCGCGAATCCGCTCGACCGGCTGCTGCATGTCTTCCGCAATCTCTTCGGCTGTGGGTTCGCGTCCAAAATCCTGGAGCAACCGTTTCTGTGAACGCATCAGTTTGTTGATGGTGTCAATCATGTGAACGGGGATGCGAATGGTGCGCGCCTGATCCGCGATGGCGCGGGAGGCAGCCTGACGAATCCACCATGTCGCATAGGTTGAAAACTTGTAGCCACGTTTGTATTCAAATTTCTCGACGGCTTTCATCAATCCCATGTTGCCTTCCTGGATAAGGTCGAGGAAGGACATGCCACGGTTGGTGTATTTTTTGGCGATGGAGATGACGAGGCGGAGGTTGGCTTCCACCATTTCGGTTTTGGCCTGATTCGCCAGCGCGGTGAAGTGATTAATGGCGCGATGTGCTTCGGTGAAATCCTTGGCGGACATGCGGACAAATTCTTCCAACGCCTGAATCTTGCTCTCTTCGATCTCGATCTCGGCACGATGACTTGCGGTGCGTGAGAGTCGTTTGTGTTCCTCGATGATGTGGCGGCTGCTTTGAATCTTGTCGTGGATGTTTTCCGCCACGAGCACCATCTCCTCGACGACTTTGTGTTTGAAGAAGAATTTTCCAAAGGTCGCCTGAAGTCTGGAATCGAGCGTCTTGAAAGTGTTGAAGGCGCGTGTGTGGCCTGATTTGTTTTTGGCAATGCGCATGGCGTTGAACTGCTCAGTCACCTGCTGATCCAACTGGCGGACTGATTTCATCAGCTTGTGAAGCGCCTTCAGATAGGGCTGGCGACTATCAGCCTTTTGATCCATCACGACCCGGTCAAACCGTTCGCGGGGAGGTTCGGAGGTGAGTTTCTCGGCGAGCGCAATGTGTTCCTTGGCGGTGAAGCCAAGGCTGTAGATGATGCGTTTGACTTCTTGTTCGGCGTCTTCGATGCGTTTCGAGATATCAACTTCCTGTTGGCGATTGAGCAGCGGCACCTGTCCCATCTGTTTGAGATACATCCGGACGGGATCGTCCAAAACATCCAAGCGATCTTTCTCATCATCTTCCGTGTCAGCTTGGCGGGATTGATCCACTTCCGCGTGGTCAACGATATCAATCTCCAGCCCGCGTAACTTGGTGAACACTCCATCCAGTTCATCGGGCGTGATGACGCTGTCGGGCAGGGCGTCGTTGATGTCGGAATAGGTGAGGTGGCCTTGTTCGCGCGCGAGACGGATGAGTTCCTTGACCTTTTCGGCGATGTCGGCGGCGCTGGCGTGGGTGAGCGGTTGAATGCGGTGAGCGTGCTCATGCTCCGAGTGGTTGTGGCCGTTGACTCCTGTTCGAGGAGTGGAACTGGCGATGACTCGCGAAGTTCTGTTGAGCTTTTGCATCTTGGCCTTCGGCACGGATGCACACAAATTGCTCTTACGCATAACGAATAAAAACGACTGCCTTGGTCTGTTACAGGTGGATCGGCTGAGGAATATGTGGTGACTGCCCGGAGGCGTCAAGCGGTGTGAAGGAATATTTTCCAGATCGTTTCAGCACCGAAACGCACCCGTGACCAAGGGGTGAAAATCAGAAGGCGCGGCCACAAATAATTCCCCGCCAGAGCAGAAAGTATATAAACCGTTGATAGTCAGTTTGCGAACCGCAAAAAGAACCCCACGCGATCCGCCCCCAACCCCATAAAGCCAT
>JANNAO010000282.1:0-2604 GCA_031384405.1 Verrucomicrobiota bacterium
GCCGTAGCCATCCGTTGCGCAGCCGGGATCCGCGCAAAGGGCTTGCCAGACCGAACTCAGCAAACCAGATTACGCCCTGCGGTTTTTGGCCAGGCGGATGCGGACTGTTTTGAGCGGCCGCGAACTTGTTTTCGGCGGAGAGATGGCTGAGTGGTTTAAGGCACACGCCTGGAAAGCGTGCGTAGGTAACACTACCGTGAGTTCAAATCTCACTCTCTCCGCCACTTTCTTTTTATGCCTCTACCCAACGACACACTCGCCAGTCTCCGGGAAATTGTCGGCTCGGAAAACGTCCTCACCTCAAAAGAAGACCTCATCGCTTACTCCTTCGATGGCACGGCTGCGATGCAAGCGATGCCGGGCTGCATTGCCTTCGTCTCAACGACAGATCAAGTTTCAAAAATTCTCAAACTCGCGAACGCCAGCAAGTCGCCCATCGTCACGCGCGGTTCTGGAACGGGCTTGAGCGGCGGCAGTCTCCCCTGCCCTGATTGCATCGTGCTTTGCACCGTGAAGATGAATCGCATCCTCGAACTGGATCGCGCGAATCTCACGCTGCTCACCGAACCCGGCGCGACGACATTACAGATCGCCGACGCCGCGAGCGCAGCCGGTTTGTTTTATCCGCCCGATCCCGGCTCGATGAAAATCTCCACCATCGGCGGCAACGTGGCGGAAAATTCCGGCGGCTTGCGCGGTTTGAAATACGGCATCACGCGCAACTACGTCATGGGCCTCGAAATCGTTTTGCCCGATGGCGAAATCCTCTGGACCGGGAACAAGTGTGTGAAAGATGTCGCGGGTTATTCCTTGCGTGATCTGTTCGTCGGCTCGGAAGGAACGCTCGGCGTCGTCACAAAAGTTCTTTTGCGACTCATCCCAAAACCGCAGGCGAAGAAAACAATGGTCGCCACATTCGCGCAGATGGATGCCGCCGCGCAAACCGTCTCCGACATCATCGCCGCGCAGATCATCCCCTGCACGCTGGAGTTTTTGGATCGCACGACGATCCATTGCGTCGAAGATTTTGCGAAGGTTGGTCTGCCGCTGGATTGCGAAGCGTTGCTATTGATGGAAACCGACGGCCACCCCGCCGCCGTCGCCGAAGAAGCTGCGAAGATGGAAGAACTCGCGCGCAAGAACGGCGCAATGTCCGTGCGCGTGGCAAAGGACGAAGACGAAGCCAACAAACTCGCCACCGCGCGACGTAGTGCGTTCTCCGCGCTCGCTCGTCTTGCGCCAACCACAATTCTCGAAGACGCCACCGTGCCGCGCAGCGAACTGGCGAAGATGATCCGCTTCGTGGCCGAGGTCGCGAAGAAATACAATCTGCGCGTGGGCACATTCGGTCACATGGGCGACGGCAACCTGCACCCCACCTTCCTCACCGACGAGCGGAACAAAGAGGAGATGCACCGCGTGGAGGAAGCCTTCAAAGAAATCTTCGACGAAGCCATCCGCCTCGGCGGCACCATTACCGGCGAACACGGCATCGGCATGGCGAAGAAAAGTTTTCTGCCCAAGTTCGCAGGCGACGCCCAGATGCGTGTCATGCGCGAACTCCGCCGCGCACTCGATCCGAACGGCATTCTGAATCCGGGAAAGATGTTTGATTGATGACCGGCATTCAAAGCTTGTAGGGCACGACGTCAGGAGTGCTTCCCATGTCCCGCCCCAACGACTCCTTACGTCGTCGCCTACAGATCAGAAGATTGGACGCTTAATATTTCCCGCGTCGGGCTGACGCGATTTCGTAAATAACTTCCAGAACTTCACCCAAAAATCCTCGTCCAACGGATACAACGTCGGATAGCCCGGCACGATTGCGCCGTTGAACTTCCAGTCCTGCGGTTTGGAAACCAACTCCGCCTTCACAGCATTGTCGAGAATGTAAAAGCAGACCTTGGCGAACGCGCCCTGTTCCCGTTCCGCTTCGCGCAACACGCTGTCATGCGCCTGTGGCTGGAACTTGAACTGTAGCGCACGACGTAAGGAGTGCTCGGGGGAACGACTCGTCACGTCGTCGCCTACAAGGGCGGGTTCGAGATACGTTCGCAGGAAGGACATGCCGTTCCGCTGATCGCTGTCCAGGCGCAGGCCCATCCAGACCAGGTGCAGATGATCCGGCATCAGACACTATACGGGACAAAACAATCCCTCGCGCGCGGCGGCGTGGAGCATCAATTCACGGAAGCGCGCGTGAAATTGTTCCGTGAGCCAGCCGGTGGCGCGGTCGTGGATGGAAAGCGTCCAGTGGATGAAGGCGTCTCCTTGATAATACTCGCGCGGGAGACGTGGAAGACGACCGGGATGAGGTTTTTCGGGAGGTGGGGTCATGCGAAATCTTGTAGGCGACGACGTAAGGAGTCGTCAAGCGGCAATAAAATTTACTTTCAAAACGACTCGTTACCTCGCCGCCTACAAGACTTGTAGGACACGACAAACCTTGTAAGACACGACGTAAGGAGTGTTCCCCGAGTTCTGCCCCAACGACTCCTCACGTCGTCACCTACAATTTTGCAAGAGCCTCAAAAGCCTCAAGATTCCCCATTTGATTCCGCTGCCTGCACTGCATAGCCTTCGCGCATGGACGCCGACATCATC
>JANNAO010000305.1:0-9137 GCA_031384405.1 Verrucomicrobiota bacterium
AGCAGGTGCAGATGCCGGGGTTGCAGATCAAGTGTCGGCTTGGCCAAATTTCTCCCGCAGGACGGTTTCAATGTGACGTGCGTCCGTGATAAATGTCGGCATCAGGACCAGAGTTTCTTCCGCGAATCCTTCACCGTAATCGTGCGCCGTGCTGTTGCGATTGTCCCGGTAGGCGAACCATCGCTCCACAGCGGCGGCATCCAGCAAACCGTGTTTGGCCGCGTGTCGCAGCACGTCTTTGTAAGTGAGCTCGTCCACAACGCGCGGATTACCCGTGTAGGATTTGATGGCTTTACGCAGCAACTTTCCTGCGGTTTCGAGTGTGAGTTCAAACCCCTTGACCGCCGCATTCCGGTAGATTTCGTAATCAATGCTGTCCGTTGGCGACTTCCGCAATTGCACGAGCGAAGTCTCCAGTGTCTGGATGCAGCGGGCTAGATGTTCGGTGTGCAGGCTCATGGTTGTCGGTTGTTGAAGTAAGTCTATTGAATCAGCCATTTCGCGAATAGCTTTTTTATCCCAGCTTTGCCAACTCTTCCCGCATCAGAGTCACGAGTGGGCGGATCGTCTTCGCGCTGAATTCAAACGGACATCCCGCCGCGCGGAACAATTCCGGCAACGGTCGTGAGCCGCCGAGCGCGAGCGCGGTTTTGTAGTCGCGCAAAGCTCTGGCTTTGTTGCGCTTTGAGTTCGCCCACACTTGCAATGCGCCGAGTTGTGCGATGCCGTATTCGATGTAGTAAAACGGATGCAGGAAGATGTGGAGTTTCTTGTGCCAGAGGTTGCCGCGCGCGGTTTCATGTCCGCTCCAATCCACGCCGCCACCGAAGCGACGCATGAGTTTGTCCCAAGCGGCTGTGCGTTGAGCGCGTGTGTGGCTGGGATGCGTGTAGATCCAGTGTTGAAACGCATCCACTGTCGCAATCCAGCCCAGCACGCCGATGATCCCTTCCAGATGCGTGCGCCGGGCGCGATTACCTTCGGCGGGTGGATAAAACTCCTCGATGAATTCGTTGCCGAGCAATTCCATGCTCATGGAAGCGACCTCGCAAAATTCAATCGGCGCGCTGCGATACGCGAGTAAGTCTTCGTTGCGCGTGGCGAGCGCGTGGAAGGCGTGACCCGCTTCGTGCAAAATGGTTTCCACATCGCGCTGCTGCCCGACGGCGTTCATGAAGATGAACGGCAAGCGGGCTTCGTTGAGTGTGGATTGATAACCGCCCGGCGCCTTGCCCTTGCGATTCGCGAGATCGAGCAACTTCAAATCCTGCATCTGCTGAAAGCCACTGGCGAGTTCCGCGTCGAGCTTGTCAAAAATCTTCTGCGTGCGCGTCACCATTTGCGCGACATCAGCAAACGGCTTGAGTGCCGGACGATTCAGCGGATCAACCGAAGTATCCCAAGGCTTGAGCGCGGTGAGTTTGAGTTGGGCGCGGCGTTGCGCGTGAAGTTTTTTCAGCACGGGCGTCACGACGCGTTCCACGGCCTTGTGAAAATCAAAGCAATGTTTCGGCGAATAATCAAAACGCCCCATGCGGCGGAATGCGTAGTCCCGGTAGTTCTTGAACCCCGCGTTCGCCGCGATGCGACCGCGCACTTTGATGAGGGCGTCGAACAGTTTGTCGAACTTGGCGCGTTCTTTCAGGCGACGTTTGGCTACGAGCTTCCAAGCCTTGGTGCGCAATGCGCGGTCCGGCTCCTCGAGGAACTTGCCCATCTGCACAAGCGTCTTTTCCTCGCCGCAGAATTTCACCGTTAGCGCGCCGGAAAGTTTTTGGTATTGCTGCGCGAGCTTCGATTCCTCTGTCTCCAACGGCACGTTTGCTTCGCGGTACAGTTCGACATGATTTTGAACATCGCGGATGAAAACACCGTAACGCCGCGCGGGAAGTTTTTTGCGGAGCGGATGCGCGAGAAACAGTTGCTCAAGCGCGAATTGACGAGGCTTGAGTTGTGGCTCGATCAACTCGACGAATTGCAGATAAGCCTTCTCCGCATCGGCGTTCTCCGTATGGCACGTCATGGCGATGTAGCGGCGGGAGGATTCCTCGTCGAGCGCGGCGGTGAGTTCGCCCCATGCGAGCAACCACGCTTCCAGATCAGCCACGGAGCTTGCAGCCGCGACGCGCGTTTCGAGTTGATCGAACAACGGCGCGAGTTTTGACCAATCGCCGAGATCGAGTTGCGCGGGCACGAACTGGCGCGGTTTGAAAGTGGGCAGAGAACCGAACGGCAATAAATTCATGGCGCGGAGTGTAGGAGACGAGGTGAGGAGGCTCGAACAAAAAAATGGGCGGGTGGAGGAATGGGTATGATTAAAGTCGAATGCCATTCATAAATCCCTTGGAGAATCCCAAAGGGATTCCATCTACCAGCCCAGCGGTTGCGAGGAACGAGCTACCCTGGGTAACGGAAAAAATTCTTCAACCCCAATGGGGTTGCATCATCGTTTTGCGCGCAGGGCTTCAACCCCTTCAGGGTTGATGAGGCACTACACCCATATCCCAGGGTAGCTCGTTCCTCGCAACCGCTGGGCTAGATGATTTAATCCCGTTGGGATTTGGGAAGGCCGCGCCAGCTTCGTTGACCGCCGCTTCCGGTCGCATCCTTTTCAGCGTCGGCGATGGACAGGAGTTTGGTGGCGCATTACACTGCGACCATCGAACAACCGATTAGTTGATTATCGCCATGTTGAATCGCGCACAATTTAATTTTAGCAGGACGATGTTTTTCATTCTCGCGTTGGCGGGAGTGAGCGGGACGTTGTCGCTTCAGGCCAAAAGCACCGACGAGAGACACGCGGCGCAGCCCGTCCGAATCCGTTTCGTGGATAGTGCGACGGGTTATGCGGTGACGCCGAAATCCGTGGAGACGACATCGGCGGCTGGCGATGATGAGTCGCAACGCTCGAGCCGCAACGGGGTGAAGCGCGACGGTCACACCACGCTGACGCTGAATCAAGGACAGCACACGATCAAAGTCACCGCGCCCGGTTATCAGCCGATGTCGGGCGAGTTCGTCGTGTCGTCGGAGAATCCTTACAACATTGTTTTCCAACTTGATCCCATCGAGCCGCCGCGCGAACTACAGCCGGAGACTGTCGCCGCGTTGCATCGTGTCAATGAAACCGTGTTCGTAGGCTTCGTGGTGGATGAAGTTTCCGGCGAACCGCTCGTCAACGCTGTCGTGCGTAGTGAGCCGAGCGGGAATGACACGAGAACGGACGCGCGCGGCTATTTCCAAATTTACGTGCCGGTGCAGACGTTGAGTGAGGCGACGACCGCTCCGGCGAAATTGATTTTTGCGCAGCCGGGTTTCCGCACAGAAGAACGTTGCTACTTGGAACTGTGGTCGGAAGGCGATTGGATTTATCGCATCCGATTGGATCGCGGCGATGGCGTGAAGACGGTGGATGAGCGAACTATGCGGCGGCGCAGCGAGTATCCGGTCGCGACCAAGGAGGAAATGTTGATCAGCGAAACGCCTGTTGCCGTGACCGCAACCACAGAACTGATCGCGACGGAGAACAGCATCACCGCAGCCATCGTCAACGGCGGCGGCGGAATGATTCCGAGTTTGACCACGGTTGTGCCGATCAGAATTCCGACGAACATCCGCGTGCTGCGGCAGGATGCGGTGACGATTGATTACATCTCGCTGCAAACTTATTGCCAGCGGTCGTTGCCGTCGGAATGGATCGCATCGTGGGGCAGCACCGGGCCGGGGAACAGCGGGACGAATTGTTTGCTCGCGGGCGCGGTGGCGATCCGCACTTACGCGATTGGTTTCATCAACAATCCATCCAGCGCGACGTATGACATCTGCGGCACGACGACATGTCAGGCTTACAACCATACTGCCAGCGACAGTCGCACGACGGCGGCGGTGAACGCCACGGTGAATTACGCGATGATCCAGCCGGGCGCGACGCGGATTGGTTTCAAGCTGACGGAGTATTCCGCCGAGAACAATCAACTCGGCATGGCATGCGGCGATGGTTTCACCGCGCCGACGGGAGGTTGTCTCGCGGATCCAGTTTGCGTGGGCGAAACGGAGTTCGGTCACGGACGCGGCATGTGTCAGTGGGGCACGGCGCGTTGGGCGAGCGGGCGGCGGATGCAGAATCGCGTCACGGGAGACTCGGTCACGAACGGGTTGCCGCTGCAAAATTGGATTTGGTTGTGTGAGCATTATTATCCCACGTTGCAACTCGTCCAAGGTTCGCCGTTGTCCGTGAATGATTACGTGCAGGTGCAAGGCTCGGCGAGTCTCGCAGTGCGGCAATGCGCCGATGGCAGCATCAGCACCGGGACGAATTGTCCGCTCGTCACCACGAAGGCGAACGGCGCGAACGGCATCATCATCGGTGGCCCGGTGCGCGTGACGAGTGATGGAGTGGGTTACACCTGGTGGCGCGTGCAATGGTTTGATGCGAGCGCGACCCTCGGTTGGGTGCCGGAGAATTGGCTGGAACGAATCGCGTCGCCGTTCAACACGCCGCCGGTGCTCGCGGTGATTGCCAACAAGATGATTGTCGAAGGTGCGTTGCTCACTTTCACAAACAGCGCGACGGCGACCACGAATGCGGATGTGCTCGTCACGGATTTCGAAGCGTTCGCCAGCGGCACGAGCAGTGGCACGGTGTTGCTGCGCAATCCGAACTTCTCAGGATCAACAGCCGCGTTTTTGGATGTCGCTCCCAATACGACGAGCGTCACCGGGACATTTCCCACTGGCAATGTCAGCGCGCGTGTGCTGCAAGCGAACTGGAGTTGGAACGCGACGGCAAATCCGTGGCTGCGCTTGACGACTTCCGGCACGGCGAACCTGCCGAACCCGGTGATTGATGTGACGCGGAAGTTGAAGTTCGATCTCTACACGGACAAAGCTGTCGGCGTGGCTATCGCAGTGCGCGAGACGGGGAACGCAGCGGGCACAGCCATCGGGTCCAACGGCGGCACGACGCCGGGCGTGATTGAATTTGCGGGAGTGACGAATGTGATCGGAGGTCAACCGCAAGTGACGCGCGTGGTCGGGGCGAGCAATTGGATGACGTTGATCTTTGATCTGCCGAGCGAGCCGATAGTTAATTTCGTCGGAGGAAATGGCGTTCTTTCCACGGCCACGGGCCTTGGTGTGTTGGAGCATTTGGCGTTTGTGCCCGCTGCGGGCATCGGCGCATACAACGTCTATCTCGATAATTTCATCGTCACCGCGCCGAAGGTTTTGACTTACAGCCTGAGCAATGCGCCCGCTGGAGCGACGATCAACACGACGAATGGCGTGTTCACCTGGACGCCGACGGAAGCGCAGGGGCCGGGCATCTATAACATCACGGTGCGTGTGACGGACAACAACCTGCCGCCTGCGAGCGATGCAAAAATTTTCCAAGTGACGGTCAACGAGACGAATCAAGCTCCAGTGCTGGCGGCGATCACAAATCGAGTTGTTCACGCGGGGACGTTGGTGTTGTTCACGAACACGGCGACCGATGCTGATCTGCCGACGAACTTGCTCGGGTTCAGTCTGGATGTTGGTGCGCCGGTCGGTGCAAGTGTCGGGGCGAGCAGTGGCGTGTTCAATTGGCTGACGAGCGATGCCGACGCAGGTTTGACGAACAACGTCACGGTGCGTGTTACTGACAATGGAGTGCCGCCGTTGAGCGATGCGAAGCCGTTCAGCATCGCGGTGCTAGCGCGACCGAGCATCGTGAGCGCGGCGGTTTCCGGCGGGGATTTTAATCTGACGTGGAGCGCGATTCCGGGGCACGCGTATCGCGTGCAATTCAAGAACAGCCTTACTGATGTGAACTGGAGCGATCTTGTGCCGGACGTAACGGCGAGCCTTGCCACTGCCAGCATCAACGATCCGGTCGGCGCGACGCAGCGATTCTATCGCGTGTTGGTGGTGACGCAGTGAGCGGGATCAGAAATTGATATTCCGCAACGCGAGCGCGGCGACGGTGGCGATGAGCATCAAACCGGCGGTCATGAATTTCTTCGTCTTGGCGAGGCGGATGGCGAACACGACGAGAAGCGTAGCCATGAGGATGTTCGCCAGACCTGCGCGGAATTTCACATCAAGGAAGTTTGGGACGGCACACAACACCAAGGCCGCAGCGAAACCGCAAGACATGTAGAGCGACATCTTGCTGTTCGCTTTCAGAAACCCGATGAGTCCGCCGATGACGAGCAGGACGATGTAAATCCAGAGCACAGTGTTTTGCACGGGGCGCAGCCTGCCTCAAGCGCCTTGCACGTCCAAGCCCAGAATTTTACCCGGCTCACATTCGGCGAAGATTTCCATCGGGCGGCAGCAGACTTCGCAGTCGGTGGTGAAGCGGTGTGTTCCCGCGCTCGTGTCAACGACGACTTCAAAGCTCTGGCCGCAATAGGGACATTGAATTTTTTCGGAAACTTCCACGCGGACAAACTAGGCTTCGCGGCTGGAGTTGGCAAATGCGGGGTTGTGCGTGTTTGTAGTTTTAATTTTTTAGATGTTCCCAAAACTGTGGGCTGTGTTAGCGTTTTTCAAGATGACCCACGACTCTTCGCAGGCGCAAATCCGCTGCTGGCAGAAGTTGATGCCAGCCGGAGCAGAGTTTTGTTCTGGTCGTCCTTCGCAGTTCCACTCAACAGCAATCAACCTAGGAGAAATGTTATGACCCATTCCATTCCAATCGGTGAAATCCTCTCGCAAAAAGGCGGCGCAGTCTGGTCGGTCGCACCGGAGACGCTGGTGTTGGACGCGATCAAGATGATGGCGGAAAAGAACGTGGGCGCGTTGCTGGTGACGAAGGATGGGAAGTTGGCGGGCGTATTGTCGGAGCGGGATTACACGCGGAACGTGGCGTTGAAGGGGCGTTCGTCCAAGGACACGTTTGTGCGCGAGATCATTTCGGGTCGTGTGGTGACTGTCAGTCCGGATCACACGGTGGAAGAGTGTATGCGATTGATGACGGAGCATCGCATCCGGCATCTGCCAGTGGTGGCGGGAAATAAAATCCTCGGCGTCATCTCCATCGGCGACTTGGTGAACTCCATCATCTCGTCGCAGAACTCCGCGATCCAGCAGTTGGAGACTTACATCACGGGATTCCCCACCCTGCCTGCTTGAGCATGCCGCTGCCTTTGCGGTGCAAGGTGTGGCTCACGGAAACGTAGGCAGCTTGTGGGATGACAAATTTCTTCACGGTGATGGTGACGGTCGCGGGTTGAAACTCGGACAGAACCATGTCACCTGCGTCGTGGGCGAGTTTTTCGATCAGCTTCCAACTCCGACCTTTGCCGAATTCCATGAGGCGTTGCGAAACTTGAAAGTAATCAATCGTCTTGGTGACGCGATCTGTGGCGATGGCGGAACTGAAGTCGTGATCCATGTCCACGGTCATGAGAATGCGTTGAGGTTTGGCGCGTTCTTCGTCGGGCACGCCGATGTGGACGTGAAGTTCGAGATCAACGATGGAGATTTTGGACATGGTCAGGGAGGAGTGTGCGAAACGGTTTCGAGCAATGTGTGTGTGGGAGTGTTGATGGGCATTGCGAGGGCTTCAGCAATTGTCACCCAACGGAACTCAACGGCTTCATGGTTTAACTTCACGTCCGGTTTTCCGACGCAGCGGCAGGTATAGTTCAACAGGACGAAGTGTGCATCGCGATAAAACTCCTTCGAGTGGATGCAATCCTGGACGAGGACGAATCGGATGTCGGCGATGTCGAGGTCAGTTTCCTCCTTGAGTTCGCGGCGGAGCGCGGCTTCGGAGGTTTCGCCCCATTCGGTTTTGCCACCGGGAATGCCCCAGAGGTCAGACCACTTGTGCGTGCGAACCATCAGGACTTGGCTGGCTTCGTTGAAGATTAATCCACCGACCGTGACGATGGGGCGTGGCGTGGTGCTGCCGTTGTTCTGCGACGGGCTTAACTCCCAATTGTTTTTCGTGAGCAAGTCGCGCAGTTCACCGAGATGCTCGACGATGACATCGGGTTTCGCCGCGCGGAGTTGATCGAGCTTGTTGTAGCCAGTGAGGACGGCGCAGGAATGAAGTCCGCCGTGCTGGGCGGTCTCGATGTCATGCTGCATGTCGCCGATGAACAGTGTTTCGCGGGCATCAAGATCGTTGTCGGCAAGGATATCGTAGATTTTCTTTCGCTTGTCCCAGACGCCAGTGTAGGGCTTTTCGAGATAGCGACCAAACCCCGTCGCGCGTTCCTGAACTGCGAAATGATCGTCCGCCACCGTGCTGAGAAGGAAGGTGCGGATTTTGTGCGTGGCGCAGAATTCCAGAAAGTCCTGCGCATGAGGCAAGGCGCAGACGGAGGATTGGACTTCGCGGAAGCGGGAGTGAAACCAGGTCTCCAATTGCGGCATCGGGACGTGCGGCGTGAATTTGTCGTAGAATTTGGTGAACGGCAGGCAGAACTCAGCGCGGAACTGATCGAGGGTAAGTTTGGCGCAGTTGGATTGTGCGAGAACGTAATTGGTCGCCTCCCAGACTGCGGGGAGGTCATCCACCAGAGTCCCCGACCAATCGAATACTATATTGCGAATCACGGGAGGGATGTTAGCCGAGGCAAACGGGCGGGCAACAGATTCCACTGTCTCAACCAATGCCGCGCAGGACACGATTGTCAGCGAATGGGACAGGTTGCCGCGAAACTCTTTTCCAGCTTCGGGTTTATTACTGAGGTTCGTAAGAAGAAACAGGTGTCGGGGACGGTTCATTGGACTTTTCATCAGGGTAGGGGCTGGATACTCTGAGCGCGTCCATCCAGAGACTGATGGGACAGCAGTGAAGGAAAATTATTTATCAATAAGGGTATTATGAAAATGAGAACAACACGCGCGGCGGGTTTTACATTGGTAGAAATCATGATCGTTGTGGCGATCATCGGGATGCTTGCGGCCATTGCCATCCCGAATTTCGTTAAGAACAAAAACACCGCGCAGGCAAACTCTTGCATCATCAACATGAAGCATATTGACTCGGCCATTGACCAATTTTATGTGGAGAACAACAATCGGGACAGCGATCCGTTCACCGAAGCGGACATCAAGGAATACATCAAGGGCAAGGAGATGCCGTTGTGCCCTGCGGGCAATGTGGCTTACCGGCTTGGTGGGACGATTGGAGCTACGGG
>JANNAO010000356.1:0-9819 GCA_031384405.1 Verrucomicrobiota bacterium
GTGTGGGAACCTGGCGATGAGATCGGCGAAGGAATTTACTTCCTTGCGCGGGTCGAAATTCTTCTTCGCCCAGTCGAGCCAGTAGGGGCAACCGCTGTCGGGCGAGAAATGCCACGCGATGATTTCGCGTGTGTGGGCGTCAAGTTGGGCTTGGGCTTGTTCGGGTGTGAGCTTTTCCATGTTCGTAAATCAGTCTTTGAGTTCGTCTTGTTTCGGCTCGGGCAACCACTGGGTTAGGATTGCGCCGATGAGAATGTAAGCTCCGGCCACGCACGCGCCGACGATGGCGATCTTCGCCGGGCTGGGCGGTGTGGAAGCGGAAAGCGTGATCGTGATCCACGCGGCGGCGGTGCCGATGACGCGTCCGCCGATGTTCGCGGCGAAACTTTCGCCGGTGCCGCGGAGGTGAAGCGGGAAAGCCATGGGGATGTAATTTCCCCAGAAGCTGAATTGCGCGATGGTCAGGAAGCCAGCGGCGAACACACCGATCTTGATCCATGTCAGCGAATCGGCATTCGCGAGGCTGGTGGAAATCCACCAGAAGAACAGCGGCACAAATATGAGCGCGGGAATCTGGAACACGCGAAGCAACGCTCGCCGACTCACGATCCAAACCGCGACGGCTGCGAAAACAAATCGCCCGAACAACCCGCCGACTTCCTGCGCGAGCGTGACTTTGGCGACGGCTTCGTCGGAAGCGTTCATGCCGATCTGACGTTTCTGGGCGGGCGTGAGTTCGGGTTTGCCAGCTTCCTTCGCGGCAGCGGCGGCCTTGCCGACTGCAGCTTTGGCGGTGGTGATGATTGCGGCATGACCGGCTTCAGTGGGCGTGCCGATGCGTTGCGCGCCGAGGATTTGCGGGAGTTGCTGGATTGCGCCAAACGCGATGCCGTAACTCGCAGCAAAGATGAGCGTGGTCAGCACGGTGGTTTTCCAAAGCTCAGGACTGAACAGCGCGGCGATGCTCGGACGCTTGAGTTGACCGGCGGAGCGTTTGCGTTCCCACTCGGGCGATTCGGGCAGGAACGGTCGGATGAGAAGCAGCGGGATCGCCGGGATGACGCCGGAGATGAGCGTGTAACGCCACGCCTCGTGATTGCCGTGAATGGCGGGAAGATCAATCGCGATCTTGGCGGCGAGCACATTCATCGCGCCGACGAGCAAGCCGCCGAATGACGAGAATGCCTGCGTATAGCCGAGGACTTTTTCGCGTTGATCGCGGTTGGGAAATAATTCCGCCAGCCACGCGACGGCGGCGACAAATTCCACGCACACGCCGATGAACACGAGACAGCGGAAGACGAGCAGTTGCGTCAGTGAAGTCGCGTAACCGGCTGCACATGCCGAGAACGCGTAAAGCAAAATGCTGAACGTCAACACACGCCGCCGTCCCAGCCGATCCGTAAGATAACCGCCGAGCAAACCGAACACGCCGCCCGCGATGGCCGGAACGAAGAACAAGGTGCGCGCCCACTTCACATATTCCGCCGACCCGGGAACAAGCAACGGCAAACCATCCGCGCCCAGACCTCCGAGTGATGCCAGTGCCGGCTTGATGATGAGCGGCAGCATGAGCAGCTCATAGATGTCGAACGCAAAGCCGATGGCGGCGATGGCGCAGATGAGCCATTGGGTGCGGGTGAGGCGGAGTGGATTGGTCATGGGAAATGAATGGTGACTTTAATTAAAAAACTTCCGCACGATTTCGCGCGGCGTGGCGATGACGGGCGCGGTGGCGTCGAAAGCCTGGAGTTCCAAGGTCAACCGCTCGAAGTCCACCCCCCGCAGGTGTTCATCGCTGGTGAGTAGCATGGAGCAACCGAGGAGCGAGGATTCAGCCAGCAGGATTGAGTCGTTGACCTCCTCGGCGGGCAACAGTTCCGCTTCGAGTAACCGTTCGGCGAGACGACTTACCTGTGTTTGACCAGCGGGTACAAAATGAACCAATCGGAACCCCCAAGCGCGATGGTGTTGCAGAAATTTTCTTGCAGCATTGCGTTTGGCTGCGGTCTCACCGGAATCCGCCGCGTAACCCAGTTCGATGAGAGCAGTGGGCGGCAGACACAGATATCCGTCCTTGATGCGCCGCCGGATCGTGGCAAGTGAATCAACCACCACTTCGCGACCATCGGAGAAATCCAGCGCGACGTTTGTGTCAACGGCGACGAGCACCGGCAGGTTCAGGTTCAGTGCCATAGGCGATCTTCAACGCACGTTCGAGCATTTTTTCGCGCTGCGCGGGGGTGAGTGTGTTGCACTGCGTGCGGGTTTGCTCCGCCCACGTCGTCCCGCGTGACTGATCCTTGGCCGGCTTGCGTGAATTGCGGCTGTTTTTCATATTTTTTGTATCCCATACCGGCTGAGTTAAGTCAATGTCCCCGCCCGGCTATTTCTTCAACTGCACATCCAGCTTCTGCGCCTCGTCCTTCGTCGCGCCAGCCTTGGTCGGGTCGGCAAAGGCGAAGAGGTGCGTGTTGGATTGCAGATAGATCACGCCGTTGGCGACGATGGGCGTGCTATACACCGCTGCGCCGAGATTCGTTTCGCTGATGATTTTCTTTTCCTTGGTCGCAGCCAGCACGATCAAATCGCCGTCCTCGTCACCGACGTAAAGCTTGCCGTCGGCACAGAAGGTCGAGCCCCACATGTGCGCTTTCATATCGTGCGTCCAATAGACTTTGCCGGTCTCGGCGTCGAGGCAATGCACGTAGCCGGAGAAGTCGCCCACGAAAATCAAACCACTTTCTGGATCGAGCGACACCGTGGAGATGCTGCGATGGATGCCGCGATACTCCCAAATCTTGGCAGACGCGGTGACGTCGCCGGTCTTGGTGGCGTCAATGCACGTTAGGATTCCAACGCCTTCGCCGTGTTCCGGATCCTGCCCGGTGGGAACGTAGATGCGATTTTTCCAGAACACGGGTGTGGCGTTGATTTCGCTGACGCCTTCGGCAGCGGGATATTTGATCGGCTTACCTTCCTTGTCTTTTTTGTAGTCGGGCGGGTTGCAATCAAACTTCCACGCGGTCTTGAGGAACGGGCCATCGGGAGTCTCGACCGGTTTCGCGTCGAACGAATAGCACCAACCATCGCCACCGCCGAACACGATCTGTTTTTTGCCGTTCACTTCAGCCACCGTGGGCGAACCCCATTGACCGTGCAGAATGTTCGGGCCGATTTTCGCATCGTCTTCGCCGAGGAACTTGCCGGTCTTCTTGTCGAGTGCGAGGAAGCTGGGCGCGTTGGGCGACGGGATGTTCGAGTGCGTCCAGTCCTGACCGTTGGAGGTGCAGGTGTAAAGGATGTCATCCACGATGAGCACGGAACAATTGGCTGCATTGTGCGGGAACACGCCCATCTCGTCCATCATGTCATAGACCCAGATGATGTCGCCGTCTTGTGCGCCGGGTTCGATGGGTGGGGCTTTGCGTTCAGTGGGTTTGCCGCGATCCAGCAACACATCTTTGACGACGTATTTCGCCTCGTCCTTGAACGGGCCATCGTTGCCATTGGCCATGCCGTTCACGTCGAGACACATCACCTCGCACCGGCTGGTGACGATATAGACGCGGTCGCCTTCGATGGTGGGTGAAGCGAGGATGCCGAGGCTTTCCCAATCGTTGACCTTGCCGGAGGCGAGCTTGGGCACAACTTGCTGCCAGAGGAACGCACCGGTTCTTTCATCGAAGCACATGAGGATGCTGCGGTCGCCCTCGTGACGCTTGTCGCGCGGTGGCTCGTTGTTCGTGCCGATGAAAACCTTTCCGCCAGCGACCGTCACGTTGCCGTAGCTCTGCGAGCCGAGCTTGGCGATCCACTTGAGATTCTTGACGGCATTGGTGCTGATGTCGTCAGTGCCGGGCTTGAACTCGATCTTGCCGAAAGCGTCGGGCAGACCGCGCTGGGGGGAATACATGTTGCGGAGGTTTTTGCCGCCCCATTGCGGCCAGTCGGCTGATTGCGCGGGGGAGATTAAGATCAAGAAAAAGATTAAGATTAGGAGGGACGCGTTTGGGTTCTTAATCTTACTCATAATCTTTTTCTTAATCTGTTTTCCGTAAGTCACCGGCTGGGGTGATTGTGCTTCAATATAGCTGGGCACGGCATCTTCATACAACCGCGTTTCTGAATTGCTCCGAATTAGACCGATAATCATCGCTGTGATTTCCGCGAGGTCAGCCTTGCCGGAATCAATTTCCGACTCTGCCAAAACTTTCTTTGCCACCAAAACATCCAGCGCAGCCGCACATTCCAGTGTCGAACCGCGCGCGATGTCGAAGAAGCGGCAACGGTCGGCTGGGGTTGATCGTCCATTGCCCTCCGCGATGTTCAACGGGATTGAAGTCGAAGCGCGATCAAGCTGGTTGTGGACGGAGAGCTTCGAGGGGACGCGCTTCAGAAGATCGGTTGACCAAGTGATGAATTTCAGCGCGCGCTGATAGACGTTTAGTTTTTCGTGGTCGAAGCGGATGGTTTTCATGGGGGGATTAAGATTAAGAAAAAGATTAAGAACCCGCCATCAAAAGGCTTGTTGCAATGCCATAAAAATTTTCATCTTGTTCATAGACTCGGCATTGGCGGTCGAGATTCAGATAGTTTTCACCGGACAACTGCACAGAGGTTGGCATCAAAGACAGCGTGGCGTCCATCCGCTTTTCGTCGCCAAACTGAAAGCCAAGGGTGGATTCAAGCCCCTGCTCTCTATTAGTCTGCTCAAACCATGTCCGACGTCACACAACTTCTTGAAGCCGCTTCCGCTGGCGATCCGCGCGCGGCGGCGGAATTGTTGCCGCTGGTCTATGACGAACTGCGTCGTCTCGCCGCGCATCGTCTCGCGGGTGAACGCAATGGGCACACGCTTCAACCCACGGCTCTCGTGCATGAAGCCTGGCTGAAGATTTCCGGCGACGAGAAGCGGGACTGGAATGGGCGGCAACATTTCTTTGCGGCGGCAGCCGAGGCGATGCGACGCATTCTTGTGGATCGCGCGCGGCGGCGTCTCGCGGCCAAACGTGGCGCGGGCGAGGTGTGTCTCGATGCGGATGAGTTGGAGATTTCTGCGCCTGCGCCGGACGATCAATTACTGGCGGTCAGCGACGCGCTGGAAAAATTCGCAGCACTCGATGAACGCAAAGCCGAGTTGGTGAAGCTGCGATACTTCGTCGGCTTGAACTTCGAGCAGGCGGCGGAAGCTCTCGACATCGCGGTGCCGACGGCGAAGCAGTGGTGGGCTTACGCCCGCGCGTGGCTGCGAGTGGAGATGGCCGGAGCGAACAAAGTTCCAAGCTCCAACCTCCAAGCCCCAGAGAAGCTCCAATGACCAAGCTCCAACCAGAACCTCACGTCGCGGTTTGATGTTTGAAGTTTAGAACTTCTCTGGAGCTTGGTGCTTGGATGTTGGAGCTTCAGCCGTGACCCGCGCTATTCCTTTTTCCCTTTCGGCATATGCGTAGCCCAGGTCTGGCCGGACTCTGGTTGGACCTGGGTGAACCCCATCCCCGCTGGCGGATTCGGAATGCGGATGAGGTGCTGGCAGGCCGGGCATTGAATCTGGCGACCGGCGAATTGCGCTTCGCAACTCAGAGGTTGATCGCAGTGGGAACAGTAGAATTTGAATTCGTTGGTGTTCATGGTCTCTGCCCACATAAGCGCAAATGCGGGGGGAAAAGTATATCAAATTTTGAAACTGCCGTTCAACCACGGATGAACACCGATGAACGCAGATGCCGACAGGGACTTGACACGTATTGCGCGAATTATGGCGAATTCCGAACGGACTGTTTCAATTCGCGATAATTCGCGATAATTCGCGTCAACGGTTCTTCAACTCTGTCCATCCGTGGTGAAAAATCCCTGCCGGTTTCCAGCTTCAGAGCATAAACTCAAATTTCTCCATACTTTTTGCCGACAGACTGCGCTTAGTCTGGTAGATGAACGCGAACGAACCTGCCATGAACCCCGAACCACAACGCGAGGCGGCACTGTTTCAGGCCGCTGCCCAACTCAACGGCCCGGCCCGCGCGACGTTTCTCGACGGCGCGTGCCACGGCAATCCCGCCCTGCGCCAGCGCCTCGAAGCGCTGCTCGTCGCGAATGAGAGCAAGGATTCTTTTCTCGAACCGGAAGCACCACAACCAAGCCGCAAACCGGTCGGAACAATGAAACTTGATCTTACTGAAGCGCCGGACGAAGCGGTGGGCCAGACGCTCGGACGCTACAAACTGCTTGAGCGCGTCGGCGAGGGCGGCTGTGGCGTGGTGTATGTCGCGGAGCAAACCCAACCCGTCCGCCGTCGCGTCGCGCTCAAGGTCATCAAGCTCGGCATGGATACCAAGCAGGTCGTTGCTCGGTTCGAGGCGGAGCGGCAGGCACTGGCGATGATGGATCATCCGAACATCGCCAAGGTGCTCGATGCGGGCGCGACGGAGACGGGTCGTCCCTACTTCATCATGGAATTGGTGCGCGGCATTCGCATCACCGACTACTGCGATCAGGCCAATCTCAGCACCAACGACCGGCTCGATCTGTTCATCAAGGTTTGTCAGGCCATCCAGCACGCGCACCAGAAGGGGATCATCCACCGCGACATCAAGCCGTCGAACATCCTCGTGACGCTGCACGACGGCGTGCCCGTGCCGAAGGTGATTGATTTCGGCATCGCCAAGGCCACGGAAGGGCGGCTGACAGACGCGACGGTTTACACGCAGTTGCATCAGTTCATCGGCACACCGGCTTACATGTCACCGGAGCAGGCGGAGATGAGCGGGCTGGACATTGATACGCGCAGCGACATCTATTCGCTGGGCGTTTTGCTTTACGAATTGCTGGCGGGCAGCACGCCGTTCGATGGGCAGGAGTTGATGTCGCAAGGCATTGACGCGATGCGGAAGACGATCCGCGAGCAAGAACCCGCCCGGCCCAGCGCGCGACTGGAGACGTTGCAAGGTGAAGAACTCACGACCACCGCCCGACGTCGCGCGGCAGAAGCGCCGAAGCTCGTGAATCAGTTGCGCGGCGATCTCGACTGGATCGTGATGAAGTGTCTGGAGAAAGACCGAACACGCCGCTACGACACGGCGAATGGCGTCGCCGCCGATCTGAAGCGTCATCTCGACAACGAGCCGGTCACGGCCCGGCCACCGAGCACGGCTTACCGGCTTCAGAAATTGGTTCGCCGCAACAAACTCGCTTTTGCTGCGGGGGCGGTCATCACCGCGTCGCTCGTCATCGGCATCGCGGCGAGTGTGTGGCAGGCGGTGCGGGCCACGCGCGCCGAGCGCGAGCAGACCCATTTGCGGGAGGTGGCCGAGGCGGCGGAACGAACTGTGGCGGAACAGCGTGACCTTGCTCAAAACCGGCTTTTGGAATCGTTGATTAGCGAAGCGCAGTCCATCCGGCAGGCGCGCCGGGTCGGCTACCGCCGCGAGGTGAATGACCGCATCCGGCAGGCACTGGCGATTCCGTCTTCACAACAGCACATCGAGTCGCTTCGGGCGGAAGCGTCGCAATGTCTCGGTGACCCGATGGGGATGGTCCCGTTGGACATGGATTCGCTGCCCGCGACTTTAGTGTGCGCCGCGCTGGATGCGACCGGTAGCCTGTTGGCCACGGGAACTAGAACCAACCGCGTGCTGGTCCAAGAGACGGCCAAGGGATCCAAACTCGTATCCATTCCCACCGACGGGAATGTGGTCAGCCTGGCTTTTTCGTCAAACGGGCGAACGCTGTTCGGCATCGTGAAGTCACGTCCGCCGGCTTCAGACCATCTGGTGGCCTGGCGGCGGGCAGCGAATAATTCCTGGCAGCAGATCACTGACCGGGAAATGCCGGGAGCCTTCCGGTTGTTCGACTCGCAACAAGGAGCAGTGGTGGCGGCCCGGCAGAATGAAACCATCCAATTGATCCTCGTGGAAACAGATGGCGTGGTGGCGAGGATTCCCATCGAGGCGGACAACAAAAACTCAAGCGTCATTGGAGTGAGTCCAGATCTCCATTTCGCCGCGATCCGGACGGCGCGACTGGGTGAGCCAAACCAAGAGATCACGATTTGGGATTTGCAGGCAAACACCGAGTGCGCCCAGTTGAAGCCTCAGCTCGGCTGGGCAAATGCGGCGTCCTTTGGCGCGGATGGTCGTTACGTGGCCTGCACTTGCGAATACGGCATCCAGGTCTACGACTTGAACCGTTTTGAAGCCGTCGCCACGATTCGCGGATACTTCCACTACGGGACGGATACAGGAGGTTCGCTGGGCGGGGACGGGACGATTCTGGCAATACCACTCGAACAGGAAAATGCCGTGCGGCTGGTCAGCGTCACGTCAGGGGTGGAATTGGCCCGCCTGACCACCAAAGGTTCGGCCTACGAGGCGCGGTTTTCGCTGGACGGCTCGACGCTCGCGGCACTGGGAAGTTTTGCTCCGCGCGTGCTCCGACTGGCGGACAATCCGGAAAAGCTGTCGTTGCGTGGTCATGTCGGCGGAGTATCCGGCGTTGAGTTCAGCCCCGATGGTTCGCAGGTCGCGTCGGTCGGGAAGGATCGAAAACTCCGGTTCTGGGATGCCCGCAGCGGCAAGCTGCTCAGCGTCTCGGAAGAATTGCCGAGCTTTGGGCAGTCGCTCGCGTTTAGTCCTGACGGGAAACTTCTGGCTGTGGGCGTTTATACGACGGATCAGGTTCAGATTTGGTCCACCGATTCCCGCCAGCTCGTGCTCACGCTGGGCGAGGCGACAAACGGCGCGACGTGGTCTTGCGTCTTCAGCCCGGATGGGCGCCACCTCTTTACCGCCGGTGCCCAGGTGCGGGCTTGGAAATTATTGCCCAAGTCAGGTGAGGCCGGAGGAGTGGCGTGCGACTTTCGCCTGCTCTTCTCGAAAGGGGGATCTGCGCGCAACCTGGTATTCGATCCCGAAGCCCGCGCCCTCATTTACCATGGCCCCTATCAGGAAGATGGAATGTCGCGGCGTGGAGTTTTAATGAGATCACTGGAAGGGGATGCGGAACCAACGTTGCTCGTTCCGCATGTCGGCTCGGTCCAGAGCATGGGCCTAGTTCCAAATTCCAGCGCGGTGGCCTGTCTCAATGACACTGACCGGAAACTGTCCTTTTACGATCGTCAGACCCGGCAGGTTACGCGAACCATTTCAACCCTCCGGCCAGGTGAAACCGCCTCTTCCTCCTACGTGGCCAATTTCAAGTTCAGCCCGGATGGAACCCGCGTGGCCGTCGTCAATCCATCCGCACGAGGGGTTTCCATGTTTGACGTGCCCAGCGGCAAGCTGCTTTACGCCTTGCCCGAGGATTTCGGCGCGATCTGGTGGCTGGCGTGGGATGCCACCGGGCGGCGACTGGCGATCTCACGGGCCGACGGCGACATTGCGATTTGGGACGTCGAACAGGTGGCACGAGCGTTGGCAGAACTGGGATTGGATGCGGTTGAAACTTCACACGCTGCGACGAACCAATCCAAGCCATGAATCAGAACCAAGAAGAACTTATTTTCGGCCTCGCGCTCACGAAGCCGGCCAACGAACGCTCCGCGTGGCTTGACCGCGAATGTGGCGATGACAACGCCTTGCGCCAACGGCTCGACGCATTGCTCTCAGCGCACGAACAACCGGACGCCGCGCTCGCCACCGCCACACCCGCAGCCAAGGCGACGATGAAACTGGAACTGGCCGACGCGCCGGATGAAACCGTGGGCCAGAAGATCGGGCGCTACAAAATTCTGGAGCGCGTTGGCGAAGGCGGATGCGGTGTGGTCTATGTGGCGGAGCAGACCGAACCAGTGCGGCGGCGCGTCGCGCTCAAGGTCATCAAGCT
>JANNAO010000358.1:0-6497 GCA_031384405.1 Verrucomicrobiota bacterium
CTAGCGTCGCACAGAAATCTACGGCTTTCTCCGGGCGGCAAGGATGCACGCCCTCCACGGCAGGCACGGATGCCCGCCGCTACGATTCCGGGGCAGACCAAAGAACCATCCTTTTGGATGGCTAGGCAAACTGCGCATTGCAGGTAGGATTTTGCCTAATCACATGACTTCTGTCTCAGCATTGCCAGTCCCAAGCCACACGATAGGCTCGTTGAATCCGGAGGTTGCTGGCATTCTTTCCAAAATGAACAGGATCGCCATCGTCGAGGATAAAACTGTCATTCGCGCCGGCTTTGAAAAGCTGATCGGCGAATTGGACGGCTGTATTTGTGTGGGCGCCTTCGCCACCGGTGAAGATGCGCTGCGGTCGCTGCCAGCCTTGCAGCCGGACATCGTGATCATGGACATTCATTTGCCGAACCTATCCGGCATTGAATGCACCGCCCAACTCAAGGCTCTGTTACCCGGAGTGCGCATCCTGATGGTGACGGTCTATGAGGATGAGGAGAAAATTTTCAGCGCACTCAAGGCGGGGGCCAGCGGTTACATCCTCAAACGCAGCGGCCCGGAGGAGATCGTGGAGGCGATTGAAGAATTGCGCCGGGGCGGTGCGCCGATGACCAGTGCCATCGCGCGCCGTGTGGTGGAATCGTTTCTCGTCAAGCCCGCCGGGTTGCCCGCCGAAGCCGATCTGTCGCGCCGCGAGCTTGAGATTCTCGAATGTCTTTCGCGGGGTGACTCCAACAAAAAAATCGCCCAGCACCTTTCCCTGTCCTCCGCCACCGTGCGTTGGCATCTCCAGCGGATTTACGACAAGCTGCATGTCCAAGGTCGCACGGAGGCGGCGGTCAAATTTCTGAGTATCCAGCGAAAACCCGGTTCAATCAAGTAACCCCCAGTTCAAACCCGTAAAACATGAAAACAACAAACCTCCATCTCATCAAACCCATGCGGCTAACCACCTGCATACTCCTGGCCACTTCACTGGCCGCCTCCAACGTCCGTGCGGCCAACGACACTTGGGTTGGCAACACCAGCGCGAGCTGGAACTCTGCCGCCAATTGGTCGCCCGCCAGCGTGCCAGTGGCGAATGACATACTTTTCTTTGATGTGGCAGGCTCGGCGGGTGCGTCGCTGAACAACGACCTCGTCGCCGGAACAGTTTTCCAGGGCATCAATTTCAACACCACCGCGAGCGCATTCACTTTTGATGGCAATGACATCGGTCTCAATGGAGGAATCACCAACGCGAGTGCCAATGCTCAAGTCATCAACAACAACGTGGTGTTGAACGGCAACTCCATCATCACAAACATCGGTCCGGGCGCCGTCACTATCAACGGCGTGATCAGCGGCGCGTTTACTTTGACGGAAAACAGCACAGGCGGCCAGACCGGCTTCGTCCCCGCCAGTCCGCTCTATCTTAACGGAGCAAACACCTTTACCGGCCCCGTGATCGTCAGCGGCGGCGCGTTGTGGATCACTAATGCCAGCGCTTTAGGCACTGGTATTAAAACCAATGTCATCGCTGGCGGCGGTCGTCCGGAACTGCGCCTGAACGGCGTCAGCGGCAACATTGTCATCCCAACGAACATCTCGTTCACGACCAGTTCGGGAGCGGGTTCGACTACCGGCATCGGTGTCGGGACGTTGGTCAATGATGCGGGCGACAACCGGATTGATGGCGTCATCAATCTGGTCGGTGGTGGCGGGGACACACGGGTCGTGGTGAGTGCCGGCTCGTTGACGTTGGCGGGCAAAATTTTCCCCAACAATCCGATCCGCAATCTGGTGTTGCGCGGCGCATTTAACGGTACTGTGTCGGGCGAGATCGCAGATGGCAGCACGGTGAATGCGTTGGCGTCGGTCAACAAGTTGGATACGGGCACCTGGACTTTGTCGGGCACGAACACCCACACCGGCGCAACGTCGGTCAGTGGCGGCGTCTTGAAGCTCGGTCATTCCACGGCACTCGGCTTCGGCGGTTTGCAAACCACCAACACATCTGGCACGACGGTGGGCAGCGGATTCCAAGTTGATCTGAATGGTATGACGGGCGTCAACGAGCGAATCACAATCGCCGGCGGCGGCATCACGAATGGTGGCGCGTTGGCCAACTATTCCGGCACTCCTGCCAGCGTTGACAACGGTATCGCCGGTCTTGCGGTGTCCGTCCTGGGCAGCGGCTCCGGCTTCAGTTCGCCCCCGACGGTGGCCTTCAGCGGCACTGGTTCCGGAGCGACAGCCATTGCGTCCTTGGGTGTCACGGCAGCCAGCTTCACGGCGAGCGCGCCCGGCGACAAAATTTACAATACCGACTCCAACGGCCTCACCACGGCGAGCTTCACCGTGGACGTCATCGGCGACAAAGTTTATTCGGTCGCGCCTGACGTGACCATCTCTGGCGGCGGCGGAACGGGCGCCACCGCAACATCGGTCTTGAACGCGAACAGCAATGTCTCCGGCATCAACATCGTTTTCTGCGGCACAAATTATACGACATCGCCCACGCTTTCGTTGTCCGGTGGAACGGTTGATTCGGGTACGACTGACACGACGTTCATCGGCAACGCGACCCGATTCACCACGGCACCGACGGTGACCATTTCTGGCGGCACGGGCGCCACGGCCACGCCCGTTTTGTCCGTTGGCCTGATCACCGACATCACTCTGACCGCTGCCGGAACTGGTTTCACCAATGCTCCTACCGTGGCGATTGCAGGCGGCGTTATTTCTGGAACGACCGACACCGTGTTCACGGGTAACGACACGAACTTCTGCGTCGGCGGTCTGGCGATGGTTTCTGCTGGCGCCGGTTACACCGGAACTCCTGCGGTTACGTTCAACGGTTCGCCTGCGACGGTCACACCGACTCTGTCATCCGTGGTTTTGGGCGGTGGCTCTAGGGTCGGCGGTTCGGGCGACTTGACGTTCTACGCGGCGGTATCCGAATCCGGGGTGCGTAACATCGTCAAGACGGGCACAGGAAAATTGACCATGCTCGGCTCGAACACATTCAGCGGCACCCTGACCGTTGAAGCCGGAACAGTGTGGATCACCAATGCCAGCGCGCTAGGCATCGCCGCCAAGACCAATGTTATGGCGAGCAACTTCCGCCCTGAGCTGCACCTAAACGGCATCAGCGGTAACATCGTCACACCTGCCAACGTCACGTTCCAGACCAGTTCGGGCGCAGGCGTGAGCGCGGGTGTTGGCGTGTTGGTCAATGACGCGGGCGACAACGTGATCAACGGCAACGTCCAGATGTCTGCGGGCGGCGGCAACACTTGCATCACCGTGGCGGGCGGCACCTTGACGATGGCTGGAGGAATTGCTCCCACTGCCACAGGTCGTTTCCTGTATTTGCGCGGCGCGGCCAACGGCACCGTGTCTGGCGTGATCGCGAACGGCAGCGGCGCGAATCTGTTGTCCGGATTGATCAAATTGGACTCCGGCACTTGGACGCTGGCAGCCACCAACACTTACGGCACGAACACATCCATCGGTGGCGGCACGTTGCTGGTGAATGGCTCGCTCGCATCGGGCGGCACCGTGACCGTCAGCAATACTGCAACGCTGGGTGGCTCTGGAACGATCAGTGCGCCGACCGTCGTCCGATCTGGTGGTGCGATCAAAGGCGGAAATGCGGGCGGATCGAACACTCTGACCGTGGCGAACTCATTGACTTTGGGCGACTCCACCAATGCGGTGACGACGAGCCAATTCCTAGTGGCGGCGGGCGGAAAAGTTTCAGCCACCACTTTGGCAGTCACTGGCACGAACATCGTGAACATCCTCGACAGCGGCCTGACGGTCGGGACGAACATATTGTTCACCTACACTGGCTCCATTGGCGGGAGCAACGGCTTTGCCGGATTCAAGTTGGGCACGCTGCCCTCTGGTGTGACGGCGCAATTGCTCAACACGGGTTCAGCGGTCCGGTTGGGAGTGACGTCGGTGTTCACGGTGAACACCAATCCTCCCGTGCTGACGAACAGCTACAGCGGCGGAACGCTCACGCTCACGTGGCCGGCGGATCGTTTGGGCTGGCGTTTGGAAACGCAGACTAACGCGTTGAATGTCGGTCTCTCGACAAATTGGTCAACGGTAGCTGGCTCAACCAGCGTGACGTCGGTGGCCGTGACCAACAATCCGGCGAATCCGACTGTGTTCTTCCGGCTCGTCTATCCGTGAGTTAGTTTTCAGCCGGCCGTTTTGGGAGTCGCCCACGTCTCTCAAAAACGGCCGGCTTTTTTCCCGGCAATCTGAAACCTGAAAGTTTTTCAATGCAAAGAAACATCATCGCCAACACCAGCCAACCCAGCGCATCAAGTCAGTCGCGAGCATTCACCCTCATCGAACTGCTGGTCGTCATCGCCATCATCGCCATTCTCGCGGCGATGTTGTTGCCCGCATTGTCCAAGGCCAAGCAGAAGGCGATCTCGATCAATTGCCTTTCCAACATGCGTCAGGTCAATGTCGGCCTTCAGATGTATCTAGCTGATTACAACGACAAGCTTCCCGGAGGAAAGGATACTGTCGGTGAATTTGGTCTGTTGACGGGCCAGTTCGCTGAATACCAATATGAGCCACCGGGTTTTGCGCCGTTGAAGTACAACAGACAGTTGTCATTCTACCTCGCGTCGTATGTTGGAGAGCCAGCACCTGACCCCGCAGTGCGTTTTGTCAAAACTCTCATCTGTCCTGGCTATGCCAGATGGTTGCCCGGCTCCACTCTCAGCAATGCGGCGACAAGGGTGCAATATACTTTGCCAGGGCGTGGCGTCACTGATGGCAATGGTGGCTCGGATGTTTATGGCCCCGGGCTGCCGCCGCTTCCGTTCATCATTTTCGGCTATCCCGATCCAGGCCGCTCTGCTCCGCAAAAAATTAGTGCCATCGCTGCTGTTCGTTCATTGACCTCTGTCTGGGCTTTGGCTGACACCGATCAGGAGGTATTCGACAAACCCACCAAGCCGGGTTGGTACAGTTCTCTGTCGCCGAAACCGCTCCACGGCAGCGTGCGAAATTACATGTATCTGGATGGTCACACCGCTACCAAAAAAGTCGTCGCAGGTTACTGGTGAACTCTGACCCGCGATGAAACCGTTTCGGCAATTTTTTTTTCTAGTCACGGGGCTGGCGATGACCTTGGCGCAATCATCAGTCGCGGTGGATAATTCGTCCGCACCCTCGGCGTCACCCAGCCCTGATCCCACGCAACTGCAATTTCACCGCCTGGCCGTGCGGCGATTTATTTTCAGCAACAACCTCCCGCTCGCGCAACTCGTGCCGTCGGAAATTGTGGCCCTGCCTTCGATGCACCCAGCGTTCTCGCCGGGAACGAATGCCACTCCAGACACCGAAGCCAAACCTGAGTTGACCGGCGGTCAGCTCGTGTTGTCGGGCAAGGACACGACCATCTATGTCGGCGGCGTGAATCCCTACGCCACTTACGAACTCGATGTGCAGGCCGTGACCGGAAATGCCGAGGTCGCCGTGGATTTGGCGACGCTTGGGCTGGGTCGCCGCGTGCAGGTGGCGGCGGGAACGCAGGGAGTGGTGTTGCGTCTGATCAAGGATGGAAAAGTTGAGCGCGAACAAACGTTTGCCAAGGAATCGCTGGTCGCGCCGTATCTGTTGCGGGTGCAACTGTCCGGGACAACCATCGCGGCGTTTGTGACGAAGGACGGCGAAACTCGCTACCTCAGCCACACGCAGCCGGGCGAGGAGTTCTTGAAGTTCGCCGATTTCCGCGACCGCAAATTCGCCCACCAATGCACGTTCAACGTCGCCGCGCGTCTGCCGGCTGGCGCGAGCGTGACGCTGGGCGGTGCGCGGTCATTTCTCTCGGCGGGCGTCGGGCAGGCGGACATCCGCATGATCACGCACAAGGACGGCGCACCGTTCTGGGAGAACAACCGGCTTTGGTTCACGTTCAGCGCGCGTGGATTGGGCATTCATCAATCAGCGCAGGGCGTGTTGAGCCTCGATCCATCGGTGTTCGATCCCAAGTTTGAAGGGATGATCGTCTATGACCACGGCGATGGTCTGCTGCGAAATGATTACGCGTCGCAAATCATTTACGAAGATGACACGAAGGAATGGCTCGCCATCGGGTGCGACTTTGGCGGTGTCGCGGGGCGCGAAGGCAGGGGCGCGAGCGGCTTGGTCGTCGCGCGATCCAAGCATGATCCGCGTCGCGGCTTTTCGGTGATGGGCAATGCGCGTCAGTTGGGCGGCTTCGCGGAGATGCACGAAGATCCCTGTCTCATCTTTGATGCGAGCGTGAAAAAATGGCGGCTGGCGACGTGCTGCCTGAGTGGCTTTCACACGGAGATGTTCGAGGCGGACAACTGGGATGGCCCGTTCACCAAGATTGCCGGGCCGACCAAGGATGATTCCACCGGCGTGCTCATCCAGAAGATCGGCGACACGCGCTACGTTTTCAGCGGCAGCAAAGCCGGGCCGATGCTCGTCTATTCCTATCCCGATCT
>JANNAO010000415.1:0-11517 GCA_031384405.1 Verrucomicrobiota bacterium
CGAGGCGGTGATGGAGGCGTTCAACTTTGAGGAATTGCGCGTGAGTACTCGTGGACTGAGGTTCGCGGCGGTAATGGAAGAAGGCCGAAATGGAACGCAGGTTTTTCAAAAATACCCACAGCAACGGATGTAAGTCCGCGCCAGAGTTATTGAGGCTCGCGCAATACGGTGACGGAGCGCGGGCTTCAGCCCGCTTCAACTTCCGAATTCACGCGGCGACTAAAACTCAATGCTCGCGTGCAATTTTAACACTGAAGCGGCGTGAACGCCGCGCTCCGCTCGCGCACGTTGTCGCGTCACTCTATTTCGCGAGGCTCAATAGAAGTTCCTAGCGCTTGAAGAAAGTTTCCGTGAGCGATCCGCGTTCGGTACGAATGACAACCCCGTTCGTAATGTTGTGCTGCTTGAACCAGCCTTGCGGCACTTCAAGAACAAACTGGATGTTGCCCGTGCGCGATTGCACGCCGCGCTCGTCGCCGAGATGCAGATCAATGATCTCGGCAATCTTTCCATCGGGCTCGATGTAAGCGGCCGAGAGCGGCACGAGACAGTTCAGCATGTAAAAACTCCTCGGCTCTGGATTTGGGAATACAAAGAGCATCGCTTCGTTCTCAGCCATTTTTGTGCGGAACATCATTCCTGTGGCGATCTCAACTCCAGTTTTGCAAACCTCGGCGATCATCTCTTCGCTGCCCACGCTGACTTTGAGGGTTGGCAACTTCGGCTGTGCGTGCAGCAAGTGTTGCACAGGAGCGAATGTGATCGGAACAATGGCGGGCGGACGGGTGACGGCTGGCTTTTCGGATGTGATGAAAAGTGCCCCGACAACCACGACGGCGACCACGACAATGACCCACCAAGGATTTTTTTTTTGAACTCTCTTCACGCCGGATAGTTTAGCAGCAACGTCGTTTGATGACAGAATTTTTCCGATGGGTTCGGGCTGGTTTGTTTCAGCCAGATTCATATCCTCCAGCGGTCACAGGCTGACGTTGGAACAAATTTCACCGGAACACTTGAAATGAAAATCATCGGAGTCATTCCCGCGCGCTACGCTTCCAGCCGGTTTCCCGGCAAACCGCTCCATCTCATCGCGGGCAAGCCACTCATCCAACGCGTCGTGGAGCAATGCCGGAAGGCCAAGTCGCTCTCCGAGATCATCGTCGCCACAGACGATGCGCGCATCGCGGACGTGGCAAAAAATTTCTGCCGCGTCGAGATGACGCGTGAAGATCATCCGAGCGGGTCGGATCGAATCGCGGAAGTGGCGGCGCGTTGCCAGTGCGATGCCATCGTGAACATTCAAGGCGACGAACCGTTGATTGATCCCGCTGTGATTGACGTGGTGGCGCAGGCTCTGGTGGGTTGTGAAATGTCCACTGCCGCCACGCGAATCAAGGATGCCGCCGAATACGACAACGCAAACGTGGTGAAAGTCGTTGTCAACCTCGCGGGTCGCGCCCTATATTTTTCCCGGCGCACGATTCCGTATCTGCGCGAAGCCGCCAGAGGTTCAGCAAGCGAACAGTTGGCGGCGTTTCCTTTTTTGAAACATCTCGGCATCTACGGATTCCGGCGTGAGACGTTGTTGCGGCTCGTGAAGTTTCCGGTGTCGCAACTGGAGAACGCGGAAAAGCTCGAGCAGTTGCGCGCGTTGGACAACGGCATCCAGATCGCCGTGGTGAAGGTGGATTACGACAGCGTAGGTGTGGATGTGCTGGCGGATGTGGAGAGGGTGGAGAAGATTTTAACCACGGATAAACACAGATAAACACGGATTAGGGTGGCCCAAATTGAATTGGGCCGAGCAATAAATGAACGCAACCGAGACGCACATCGAGGAGCGAATGCCAGTCTGGGAAGCTCTCTCGGAATTGTTTCTCGATAACGAATTGCAGCCAGCGGATCACGAGCGCATTGCTCAAGCGTTAGCAGCCACCGATTATTCCGTGGAGGAAATTGAAGTTATTTTGATTGCTGAGGTTTGTCCTGTTTGTAGGTGGAACATGATTTCGGTCGCAGGTGAGTGGGCTGGCTTTGATCGAGACTGGCTTAGAGAAAAGATCAGCCCAAGGCTGGGAAAGCGTCCTTTGCTCTGGAGATTGTTTATCTATCGCCACCGTTGGATGTATGGGCGGCATTGGAACAAAATTAAAACGCGATTGTTGGAAATCAAAGCTGTGTGACCATTTTATCCGTGTTAATCCGTGTCTATCCGTGGTTAAACTTTTTTTGATATGAAATTCATATTCGTCACAGGCGGCGTGGTCAGTTCGCTCGGCAAGGGCCTCACGGCTGCCGCGCTCGGCACATTGCTGGAAAATCGCGGGCTCAAGGTCGCCATGCAGAAGTTTGATCCCTACCTCAATGTGGATCCCGGCACGATGTCGCCCTATCAACACGGTGAGGTCTATGTGCTGGACGACGGCGCGGAAACCGATCTCGACCTCGGACACTACGAACGTTTCACCAATACGAAACTCTCGCGGCTCAACAATCTCACCAGCGGCCAGGTGTATCAGACCGTGTTGAACAACGAACGCGAGGGCATCTATCTCGGCAAGACGGTGCAAGTGATCCCACACGTCACCGATGAGATCAAACGTCGTATCTGGGTTGTTGCCGACCAGACCAAGGCCGACGTCATCATCACCGAGATCGGCGGCACCACGGGCGACATCGAAGGGCTGCCGTTCCTCGAAGCCATCCGCGAGTTCGCGCTCGAAGCGGGCATCGGCAACACCTGTTTCATCCACGTCACCTATGTGCCGTTCATCAAGGCGGCTGGTGAACTCAAGACCAAGCCCACGCAACAATCCGTCGCCAAGCTGCGCGAGATCGGCATCTCGCCGCATCTGATCGCCGCGCGTTGCGAGAAGCCGCTCGACAAAGAATTGCGCCAGAAAATCTCCATGTTTTGCAGCGTGCCGTTGGAAGCCGTCATCGAAGTGAAGGACGTGGATCATTCCATTTACGAATTGCCGCTGATGCTCCAGCGCGAGCGTGCTGACGAACTCGTCTGCCGCGTGCTGCACCTCACCACGCCGCCGCCGAAGATGACGCACTGGCAGGAGATCATCCGCAAACTCATCGCCCCGCAACATCGCGTGCGCGTGGGTGTCGTCGGCAAATACATCGGATTGCAAGACGCCTACAAATCCGTCTATGAAGCCATCATGCACGGCGGCATCGCCAACGATTGCGGCGTGGAACTCGTGCAGGTGGATGCCGAGGAAATAGAAAAACCCGATGGCGAGAAAACTCTCCAGGGTTTGGGCGGCATCTGTGTGCCGGGCGGATTCGGCGAGCGCGGCATTGAAGGGAAGATCAAAGCCGCCAAGTTCGCGCGTGAAAACAAAGTTCCCTATCTTGGCCTGTGTCTTGGGATGCAGATCGCCACAATTGAATTCGCCCGCAACGTGATGAAGCTGGAGAAAGCCCACTCCACGGAATTTGATGAGAACTCTCCACATCCCGTCATCGCACTGCTGGACGCGCAACGCAAAGTCACCAAAAAAGGCGGCACCATGCGCCTCGGCGCGCAACCCTGCCAGCTCGCCGTTGGTTCAAAAGCGGGCCAACTCTACGGCTCATTCGTCATCCACGAACGCCATCGCCACCGCTTCGAGTTCAACAACGCCTACCGCGAGAAGTTTGAGAAAGCAGGCTTCGTGTTCAGCGGCACATCACCCGACGGCAAGCTCGTGGAAGTCATCGAACTGAAGGATCATCCATTCTACATCGCGAGCCAGTTCCATCCTGAGTTCCTGAGCAAGCCGCACCAACCGCATCCGTTGTTCAAAGGCTTCATCGCCGCCGCGCATCAGCACATCCATCACAAGCCGATTTGAGACTATGGCCAAATGCCCGATCCGAGAAATTGCGAAGCGCGCGAACGACGCTGGCATTCCATTTCTTGTAATCGGCGGCTATGCGGTTTTTGCCCACGGTTATGTGCGCGCGACTGATGACCTAGATTTGATTGTTCAACGCGGGAGGCGGGCGCATTTGAACAAGGTGTTTGGCGATTTGGGAATGACTGTCAAAAATGACGCGGCCAATTTTGTTCAGTTCGATCCGCCGGATGAAGGCGGAATGGAAGTGGACTTGATGTTTGTCTCCGAAGACGTTTTTGGACGCATGGAACAGACGGCAGTGGAGGCGACGGTGGAAGACACTCAAGTGCGGGTGGTTTCATTGCTTCATCTGATCGCCCTGAAATGTCATGCGCTTCAACACAGCAAATCCTTGCGCCGACTCAAAGACATGGACGACCTAGTTCAACTCATCCTGATCAATCGGCTGGACTTGAACGAGCCGGAACTTCGGGCGACAATCCTCAAGCATGGGAATGCTGAAACCTATGAAAAACTGCGACAAGTCTGCGCCGACGAATGACGGCGTTCTGCGTGATGCACCACCGTTGGAATTCCCTGATTGGAGCGGGATGTTGCCGCATCGTAATTCAATGACCTTCGAGCAGGCCGTGCGGTGGAATGATGAAACGCTTGCTTTGTTTCCGCCGAAGAAACGCTCCCCACTCTTGGATGATCAACGTCGCTGCCACGCAGAGTTTGTTTTGTAATGCGCCGGACTTCCTCCATCGCGTAGGGCGTGGTGATCAAAGTCCATTGATTGGGGAACGCGAGCCGGAAGATTTCCCTCGACGCGCCGTTAGCCGAGCCGCTGGCGGCAAGCAGCACGCTCGTGTCGAGAAACAGTCTCATGACTGTTCGCGGAGTCGTTTCAAATCAGCTTCATCTTCTGCAACCCACGACTGGACCTGCTCGCGGGAAAACTGGCGCGGCTCGGGGATGCCCGCGCGTTCGGCGCGCAACTTCGCACCGAGGAACAGCATCAATTCCTGCTTCTGTGCCTGCGGCAATTTCTCCGCCGCCTTCTCGATTTCTGCGAGCGTGCTCATGGCCAGAGATTAGACCCGGTCACGAACGCGGGCAAACGGGAATTTCACCGGCTCACAGCGATGATGCGCAACGCAACAATACCGAAGCACCGGAGGCGCGACATATTTGTAGAACGTGAAAAACCGAAAGGAGCAAGCTCCGTCAGGAGCGGCATATTCCGCCCCCGCTGGTCGCGCCGAAGTGAAATGAAGGTAGAACGTGGCTTGGGCATTTGTCGCGAGCCGTTCTACAAAGTTGTCGCCCCTGACGGGGCTAGAGTCGTCCCGGGGGAAGCTGAAGCGGTTGAATTTTCTCCCCACGCTGAATACCCGGCTGAAGCCTAGACTAATTAGATTAACCTCTTACTGCGATGACTGCGTTGTCGATTTGATTTTCGATAATCTTAATTGCCTTGCTGTTGGCGAAAGTGTGCATGAAGGCATGGTGAATCGTCAAAACTGTGTCTTGAACAGGCTGGCTGTCTTCCATGCGAACGATCTTCATTCCAATTGAAATCGCCTCATCAATATTGATGTGGCGAGCGTGAGTTTTGGTGTTGTCGTGATCGCCAAGATAACCAACCACTTTAGCTGCTTTTTCTGCGGCATTGGGATCGCCGCTAAACATCCCTGTTTTGAGCCACTCCGTTGCCATTTCATTAGCAAACTGAACTGCGTTGCGACACTCGCCGATGAAAGTCGGATGATATTTGCTCACCACTTCGCGCCAGATGGGAAGGCTGGCTGGATCATCTTTTACAGCCTGGATTGCTTCTTCGAACTCTTTGATAACACCGTGAGCTGGGATACCCCCAAACTGCGGATCAATCGGCCCAAGATTTGATTGCTTACCCAGAACAACCTCCTGACAAGCACAGGCGATCATAGTGCCGGCCGACATGGCAAGTTGCGGAATAATTGCCCGAATATTCCTTCCAAACATTCGGTGTAGATAATCAACGATCGATTCAGTCGCAGCAAGATCGCCCCCAGGAGTGTGCAGTAATAGATCGAGTCCCTTGGTCCGATCTAATTTGTGAACCGCCGCCATAAGGCCGTTCTTGTCATCATCCCCAATTGATGTATTGCCAAGATTTGGATTTTGAAGCCAACCAGAGTAGTAAGCGATTACGTTTCGCCCCGTGAGTTCGGACAGGTGCTTGATGTATTTTCGCCGAACATAATCAAGCGCGTCCCGGCGGTTGCAGTGCTGGATTTCCCCCAAGACCTCGTTCCAGCTAGGCATAGAAAAATAGGTTATTCGTTGGCTGACGACGTGACGGAATATCTAGTGTGCGCATATTCCATTCGATCACAACGTTTGAAATTCCGGCCAAATTGCTCAGGATTGGTGTAGCGAGGAAGCTCCTGTTCTTTGATTTTAAACAAATCAAATGACTTCCTGATGTCCCGCTCACAATCGGCCTGATCAACTTTTTCTGTGATAGTTTTCATAAAGCTACTAGCCGTGAATTTATGCGCCAATTATGTGCCAATTAACGAAAAGCACAATTGTTTTCATTTCTATCGGCAACAATCATTATAACTTTAGCCCTTTTCACGCCGTCGCCAGATTGTCTTCCAACACCTTGGATTTGCCCGACGGCGGTTCGGCTTCAGTCGCTGATGGCGCGCCGTCCGCAAGGACTTTGATCGGTTCGTAGAAAGTATTCCTTTGCACCGGCGTGCGGCCGGCTTCGCGGATGGCTTTCACCATCTCTGCCTCCGTCTGCAATTGCGGCGAGGTCGCGCCGGCCATGTGAAAGATGTGTTCCTCGATGATCGTCCCGTGCAGATCGTCCGCGCCGTAGCTCAACGCCACTTGCGCCAGCTTCATCCCCATGCCGACCCAGTAGGCAGTGATGTGATCGAAGTTGTCGAGGTAGATGCGGCTCACGGCGATCGTGCGCAACGCGTCGAAGCCCGTGGGCGGCGTCTTGACCGGGATGTCGTTGTTCTCCGGCTGATACGGCAGCGGCACGAAGCCCACAAAGCCGCGAGTCTCGTCCTGCAACGCGCGCAATTGCCGCAGATGATCTACGCGGTCGGCGAGCGATTCCACGTGGCCGAACAGCATCGTGCAAGTGCTGCGGCCGCCGAGCTTGTGCCAGGTGCGATGAACGTCCAGATATTCCTCGGCGGATTCCTTGCCCTTGGCGATGGCGCTGCGGACTTCTTTCTTGAAAATCTCCGCACCACCGCCCGTGAGCGATTCGAGACCGGCGGCTTTGAGTTCAATCAACGTCTGTTCGACGGTTTTCTTCGCGAGCCACGCGAGGTGCAGGATTTCAATCGCGGTGAAGCATTTGAGTTGAAGGCGTGTAGCACCCGCGTCTCGCGGGTTATTTTCTGCGTCCCGCTGAAAATCTCGTTTCACTAACTTTTCCGCTTCCGAAGATTTGTTCGTTGAAGATTCGGGCGCGACGCCCGAATCAACCCGCGAGACGCGGGTGCTACACTCATCATTCAGCGCGCTCAATGCCTTGAGCATGTCCGTGTAGTAACTGAACGGCAGCGACGGATGCAGTCCACCGACGATGTGCAATTCCGTGATGCCGAGCTTCAACGCCTCGCGCGCCTTCTCGACCATCTGCGGGATCGTTAGCTCGAAGCCGTCCGCGTCGCGTTTCTTGCGCGAGAAGGAACAGAACTGGCAGCTCAGGATGCAGTAGTTCGAGTAGTTGATGTAACGATTGATGATGAAGCTGGCGCGATTGCCCACCTTCTTCTGCCGCGCGAGATCAGCGATGGCGCCGAGGGCGTTGAGGTCCTTGGATTCAAACAACCGCAGCGCGTCGGCCTCGGAAATACGTTCGCCTGCGGCGACCTTGTCGTAGAGATCGCGCAGTTCGCTGCGTTGGACGAAGAAATTCATCCCGCAGAGTAAAGCAGCTTTCGCACGGCAAGGCAAACGCACCGATTTGCCCATCATTCTGCCCTCCATGATTCTGCCATTTCCGTCGTGGGTGGATCAGGGTGGATCAAATTGGCAGAACGATTGATGGCAGAATGATGGGGGCTTCGACATTGTGAAAAACTTTTTCAGGTATTGTCTTGGCAAAGTTTCTTCCCGGACTTACAACCATGCTGCTCTTTGAAAGATACGGGCCGCAAGCCCGTCAGTGTTGTCATCAAATGCAGGGAACGCCGTGAGATTCGGCGACGGTTGCGCCACTGTATCGGATTACGAACTCCCACGAGCCACTGTCGGTCACGCAAGCGCGGGACGGGCGGGAAGGCGGGAGCAAGGTTTGAAGTCCGGAGTCAGGATATCGGTTTGATGACGCTCGTCGGGGAAGTTTGTTGATAGTGGAGAGTGGGTGGTTGATAGCGGGACATCGCGTTGCGGTGCTTCTATCAACTATCAACCAACAACTATCAACTCACTCCCCAACTTCTCCGCAAAGGGAAGGATGAGGCCAGCCTGCCGTTCTGTTTTCGGCAGGGTTCGTTTATGCCTTCATTTTCGTTTTGCGGAAGATGAAGGCGTTTTTGTTTTCCAACTCGTCCTCGTCCTCGTCCTCGTTCTGGTCCTCTATCTTTCCGTGCGTTTAACAAGGCGAAACCGATGTCGTGGACGCGGACGTGGACGAGGACGAGGACGAACTTCTCCTTCCGCGCTGGTCTCTCTGAAAACAAAACCCGTCCCGCCTTCAACAGCGGGACCCAGAAAGAAAGATCAGCACATGCAGAAATCATTCGTATCAACACTCGTTCCCGCGCTGGCGCTCGCCAGTGCTTTGTCTCTCACGCAAACCAGCGTCGCGCAGTTCGCGTCGTCCGTCGTCTCCTACAATTCCGGCGTCGGCTTCCAGGCTGGTTACACTACCGCCGCCAGCGCGCTGGGTGAGCCTTCTCGCATCACGCCAGGGCTCTACGGCGGGCCGGTGGATCCGTTCAACTCAGCCTACCTCGCCTCGCAGGTCGTCTCCCTCGGCGCAGGCGGTTCACTCACGGTTCAGTTCGCTTCACCCATCTTGAACAATCCTGCCAACGCGTTCGGGCGCGATTTCAACATCTTTGGTAATGCCGGATTCGTCATCACGAATGAATACAGCCTGGAGACGTTTGACTGGGTCGGCACGCCTGCCACGGATGGTACGCTTTACGGGGCGGACGCTGTTTCAACCCGCGTCTCCGTCAGCAGCGATGGCGTCAATTTCTACAGGCTCAATCCTGCGTTCGCGCCGCTGGTGGACTCTTTGTTCCCCACGGACGGCATCGGCGATTTTGGTTTGCCGCTGCATCCCTCGCTCAACGCTGCCAGCTTCGCGGGCAAAACTCTTGCTGACATCCGCGCGCTCTACAACGGCTCTGGCGGCGGCGCGAGTTACGATATCTCCTGGGCACAGGACGGACTCGGCGCGAGCGTCGCGTTGACGAGCATCGAGTTTGTGCGCGTGGAGGTGCTCGCGGGCAACGCGGAGATTGACGGTATCGTGGCCGTGCCTGAGCCGACCTCGCTTTCACTGGCTGTGATTGGCGCGGCGGCTTTGGTGTTCGTGCGGCGGAAGAAAGCTTGATCTGATGGCCAGCAGCAAAAAATTACAACCCTGTTCGCAGGCGGGCAACGAGCCGGAGTGTTGCCCGCTCTGCGGCGGGCCGAACGCCTGCAAGCTTTGCAAGACCGATGGCGGAAGCGAGCCTTGCTGGTGCGCTGCGATAAAAATCCCTGAAACATTGCTGGCGTGTGTGCCGGAGAAAGATCGCAACGTCTCCTGCATCTGTAGCAACTGCGTGTTGACCCACGCGCCGCCGCGCGTCTCCAATGCGGCGCGGAAGTTCGCGCTCATCTTGTTGCTGCTTCAACCCGCGTTCGCTTGGGCGAACACGGTTGCTGAAAACTTTTCTGCCAGCCCCTCAAGCAACGGCTGGCAGATTTTCGGCACGAACAACCTGTTCGTTTGGGAGAGCACGAATCAAAATCTTCGCGTCACCTGGGATTCTTCCAAGCCGAACAATTATTTCCATCGCCCGCTCGGAACGATTCTCTCGCCCGACGACAACTTCAGCCTGAGCTTCGATCTGACGTTTGAAGATTACGCCAGCGGCGTGAATCCCGCCAAGCCCGGCACGTTTGAGGCGGCCATCGGATTTCTAAATTTCGATCAAGCCACGAAGACAAACTTCTTTCGCGGCGCGGGCACGACCAGTTTTGGCCCGCTCAATATCGTGGAGTTTGATTTCTTTCCTGCGTTCGACACGTTCAATCCCACCATCGCGCAAACCATCGTCGGCACGAACCACTCCAACGCAAACTGGCTCTACAACCACGAGAATCAGCAAGAGATGACGCCGGGCGAAACGTTTCATGTGAGCATGAACTACGTCGCCGCCACGCGCACACTCACGACCAGCGTCACCACCAATGGCGAGCCTTACGGCGATCCGCAAGTGATGACCCTTATGGCGAATCAGGATTTTCGCGTCACCACATTTTCCATCAGCAGTTACAGTGACGCTGGGCAACACCCGCTCTACGCAGGCTCAATCCTCGCGCACGGCACCGTGGACAACATCGCCATCGTCACGCCGCCTCCACCTGTTGCGGAACTTTCCGGCGAATTCAGCGGCCCGCTCTGGCAGGTTCAATTCACCAGCCGCACCAACTGGCTCTACACATTGGAACGCTCCGGCAACTCAACACCGTGGACGAACGCATCACCAGCAACGCCGGGCAACGGCGCAACACTCACGCTGACCGACGCGAACCCGCCGGCAAGCGCGGCGTTTTACCGAGTGAAAGCGAACAGGCCGTGAGTGAACAAGGCGAGAGGCGAGAGGCGAGAGACAATAGGCAAACACCCTCTCGCCCCTCGCCCATTGCCTCTCGCCTCTTCGCCTTCACCCTCATCGAGCTTCTCATCGTCATCGCCATCATCGCGATCCTTGCGGCGATGTTGTTGCCCACGTTGGCGCGCAGCAAGGCGACGGCGCAACGAATCAAGTGCGTGAGCAACCTGCACCAGCTCGGCCTCGCCACGCAGATGTATTGGGACGACAACGCAGGGAAATGTTTCCGCTTCACGAGCGGCATGGCGAAAAACGAACAAGGATTGAGCGGACAGCGATTCTGGTTCGGTTGGATGGAAGGCTCGCACGTTGCCGAAGGCGAGCGAGCGTTTGATCCGACCACCGGCGCGCTCTGGCCGTATCTCGAAGGGCGCGGCGTGGAATTGTGTCCCTCACTCAATTACATGACGGGGCAGGTCAAACTCAAGGCGCGCGGTGCGGCTTACGGCTACGGCTACAACCTCCACCTCTCCACGATGACGAGTAAGCCGCCCGTGCCCGTATCAAATATCACCCGCACTTCAGACACCGTCCTGCTCGCCGACTCCGCGCAGGTCAACACGTTCCAATCGCCTGCCTCGCCGGAGAATCCGATGCTGGAGGAGTTTTATTACGTCAGCACGAACCGCAACGAAGCCACCGCGCACTTCCGCCACGCGCAAAAAGCGAGCGCAGTTTTTGCCGACGGCCATGTGGCGATGGAGAAGGTGGATGACGGCTCGCTCGATCAGAACTTGCCTAAACAGTTCGTCGGAAGACTGCGAGATGAAACGCTCCGGCTTTGATCGAGTAGAAAGGCGGACGAGGATGACATCGCCAGA
>JANNAO010000428.1:0-4675 GCA_031384405.1 Verrucomicrobiota bacterium
GGAATGTTTGGGATCAAGAATCTCAGACGCCAGTGCTGCCGCGACGATGTGCGGCAAGTGACTGGAGCGGCTCACCAGCGCGTCGTGCGCTTCTGGCGTGAGTTTGAGCAAACGTCCGCCCACGGATTTCCAAAGCTTCTCAACTTTGGCGACGGCGGCGGGATTGGATTTCTTCGTCGGCGTGACAACGCAGACCGCGCACTCGAACAAATCTCCGCGAGCCGCGAGCACGCCAGTTTTTTCCGCGCCCGCCATCGGATGACTGCCGACAAAATGTGCGCCCGCCTTGGCGATCATGGATTCAATCTTCTCCACCACCTTGCTCTTTGCGCTACCGACGTCGGTGACAATTGCGCCGGGCTTGAGAGCGGGGAGCATTTGCTTCACGAGCGGTTTCATTTGCGCGAGCGGCGTGCAAAGCACAACCAAGTCCGCGCCAGAAACTGTCGCAAGAAGATCAGTCGTGGCGTAATCCGTCGCGCCTGCGCGTTCACAATCCTTGATGCTCGCCTCGCGCCGGACGTAACCAGCAATCTCTTTGGCGAGTTTGCGTCGGCGCAACGCCAGTCCGAGCGATCCGCCCAGCAAGCCCACGCCTACGAGTGTGATTTTGTTCCAACGCACCCGCAGAGATTAGAGGATGGAGGGTGGAGGATGGAAGATTGAAAGTTGCGGGGTGTGGAATTGGACGGCTGCCTCGGAAAGCACCGTTGGTGCGGCATATTTATAGAAACCGCCTTGAACAAATCACAAGCTCCGTAGGAGCGGCATATCTCGATTCATGCCGCTCCTACGGAGCTTGATTGTCTTTGATGTGCGATGACTATAAATATGTCGCGCCGCTGGCGCTAAAAATTGCGTGGTGTGTGTGTTTCGCGGTGACCGCGACTGCATTGCCATCTCAAACTTTTTCCACCGACATCAACTTCCCACCCGCCCGCGCCGAAGCCAGACACACATCCATCACCAACTGGGTTTTCAACGCCATCTCCGGCCAAGAGTTGTCCACCTTCCCCAGTCGAACTAGGGCGGCGAAGTGTTGGAACATGCGCGTGTCCTGCGCCGTGGCGTGCCCCATCTGGTTCACGAGTGATGGATCAACGGGCACGGACGCACCCGACTCTGCGTGGACGCGATGTTCGGTCTGGTTCACCTCGAACCCCGGCTCGTAGCTGTTTTGCGGATGCACGAAGTCTGCAATCCGCACAGTGCCGCGTTCGCCCATCACGCTCACCCATTGCTGCGACTCGATGACGAACGAGCAAAAGAATCCCGCCGACGCGCCGCTGGCGAAAATGAGTTCACCGGAAAATTGTGTGGGCGTTTTTCCATCAGCAGCGTAGGCGAGGATTCGGCCCGACGCAGATACCGGCATTTCCCAGTGCAAAGCAAACAACGTGATTCGTATGCAATACCAACCGAGATCCCCGAGGCAACCCGCAGGCTCAAGTTCACCGCGTACACGGATGTTCTCTGCAAAGTTTTTCGCGTTGCCTGCAAAGCTGAAGGTGGATTCGATCCGGTGAATCGCGCCGATGCGATGCTTGTCGTCCAGAATAGCACGCACTGCTGCGAGTCTCGGACTGTGCATGAACATCACGCCATCCATGAACTGCACGCGATGGTTCTCACACGCTGCGATCATCTCGCGCAAATCCGCCGCGCTCACGCCACAGGGCTTTTCGCATAGCACATGCTTGCCAGCTTGCGCCGCGCGGATGACCCACTCCTTGCGCAAGGCCGTGGGCAGAGGGATATAAACGGCCTCCACGTCCGGCGATGCGAGAAGTTGCTCGTAGCTGCCGAGAACTTTCGGTGCAGGATCGAACGCAAACTGCGCCTGACATTCGTGCACGAATTGTTCGCCGCGCGCCACGTCACGCGCCGCCAAGGTCGTTATGATATTGTTGCCGGAATGAAAGAGCGCTTTCCAGTTTTTGCGGGCGATGTTCGCCGCACCGAGAATTCCCCAACGGAGTTTGGTCATGAATTCAAACTACTAAGAAATATCGAGAGCCAAAACTCATAAACTCAGAAAAGAGCCTTTATGAGTTTCGGCTTCATTTATCGGATTGTGCCGCTTCCCGCACGCGTTCCAAGATCACTTCCGCCATCATTGGCTCGCTGCCGATGGCTTGCGAATACCAAGTCAGCTTGCCGTGCTTCTCGCTCGGATTGCGCCAAGTGGGCTGCCCCGCTGCCAGACGCTCCTTCACGATCCGCTCCGGCTCGCCGAGCAAAACAGGAATATCCTCTGTGGTGTGCAAACCGTCGCTGATGAAGAACGGCACGACGACGACGTGGCGCGTGTTCGCCGTCGCCTGGCATCCTTTGATGCGTGGGTCTTCATCCATGTAGATCGCTCGCACATCGGCGTAGAGATTCAGCGCACGAATCAATTCCACCTGCCGCTCAATGGCGACCCGCGATTGCTCGCTGCGTTCCGTTCCGTGACCTGCGATGAACAGCGTGATGTCTTTCGGCTTCGGCTCACGCGGGAAAGGAAATTTCTCCACCACACCACGAGCGCGAGCCAGCAACACGTTCGTCATGCTCGGATGCGTGCCGATGGGAAGGCAATAGTTGATGGTTGATAGTTGATGGTTGATAGCTGACTGGCCGGGAGCAAAACCCAGTTCGCGCGGGATGACTTCGGCGGCAAAGTAGCCTTCGCTGATCATCAGCGGGACGATGAAGACACGCGGGGTTTTGATTTCAGTGAGGACGGTTTTGATCTGCGGCTCTTGTTTCCAGAATGCCTCGCGCACTGCCGCGAACATTCCGCGACTTCGCAACTCCGCTGCGTGTTGCATCACCGGCAAAGCCGAGCCGTCATTGAGAGTCGTGCCGTGGCCGAGGATGACCAGCGTGGCGTCTTTGAAATTTTCAAGACTCATCAAGCCGTGTAGCCGGGCACGTTTAGCGGACGACCATTATCGCCCGTGCCGATCTTCAACAGGAATGGCACCGCCACTTTTGCCCAATCTTCCGGCGATGGATAACTGGACGCGCCGCCGCCAAAGCAGCTTCGCAGCATGTCCGTGTTGATGATGCCGGGATTCAACGCCACTGTTGCCATGCCCGACGGCAGTTCCTGCGCGAGCGATTGCGTCAGCCCTTCCACCGCCCACTTCGTCGCACAATACGGCGCGACTTCCGCATCCGCCGAACGTCCCCAGCCAGAACTCATGTTGACGATGACGCCGCTCTTGCGCGCGACCATCGCGGGCACGAAATGCCGGATGACATTCACCACGCCGCGAAGATTCGTATTCATCACCTCATCGAACTCGCGCGCTTCGATCTCCCACAGCCGCGCGTTGGCATTGATGACTCCGGCGTTGTTCAAGATCAAGTCCGGCACGCCATGCGATGTCAGCACGAGACTCGCCCACGATTTCACCGCCGTGTCTGAAGCGACATCCACTGGATAAAAATCATGCGGCGCACTGTGCGACTTGCGCAGGCGGTCAATCTCCTTGCCGGAACGGCCGCAGCCGAGAACCGTGTGACCCAGCCGGATGAATTCCTCCGCCATCGCGCGACCCAAGCCGCGTGTGGCGCCAGTGATGACAACTATTTTTCCGGTGGACATAATGCGAATTGTCCACGCAACAAACGCATTGAGGCAATTAAATTCTAAAACGGCGAACAGTGTTGAAAGCGAGGAAATCAGATCGGCAACACAAAACGTCTGAGGAGGGTTGTGTGCGGATTGTTCATTGTCGAGGCCTGAAGGGGAATTTCAAAGCGCACTTGACCTTGGTGCGTCAAACCCATAAACAGTTTTCAACACATGAAAACGAACTACCTGCTTCCTGTCGTGCTTGCCGTTGGATTCACTGTTCTGGCCGGTTGCTCCACGCCTATCGCCAAACGGCTGAATCGTCTGGAACTGGGCATGACGCAATCGCAAGCTAAGAAAATTCTCGGCGACGTTTATACGGTCAAAGCCGCACGGACGGATGCCAACGGCTCGACGTTGGTGCTGTGGGAGTATCGTGATACGAAGACCGAGGAGTCTTACGCCATTTATTTCAAGGACGGTCTGCTCGCACAATGGGGAACGCCTGCCAAGATGGATTTCCCGGAACTCAATCTGCCCAAGAAGTGATCGGGCGGATTCCGACGGTGACAGGGCGTGGGACGAACAATGCGTCAGAGGCCATAACGTTGTTCCGTTTTTCGCGATTGTTGACTCGTTTCCATTCGTGGTTTCCTCTGCATCGTTCCGTCTAAGCGGTGCAATTTTTCAAACCTGCCTCGCCCGCTTTTCAACGTGAAGTTTCAATTGAATCCTCGACACCGCTTCGCGTCTGACAACAGACTTTGCGGCTGTTCCAACACAATTGAATCGAACCATGAAACGTATTTTCCGCCACCACTGGATTTGTCTCGTCGCCTTGATGTTTGTCCCGGCGTGTCACTCGGCGACGTCATCAACCACCACCGCGAAGGAGTTCAAGGGCGTAACGCCGCTCGAATGGTCGGTGCGCATGGCGGATTCGGAAACGTTGCGGCTTGGCGATAAGCGCGCGTGGCGACCGGACCGGAAGGTGAAGTGGGATTACACGGCGGGACTGTTCACGTTGTCGCTGCTGAAGTTGAACGAGAAGATTCCGACGCCTGCGTATGTGGAGTTTTCCAAGGACACGATCGGGTCGTTCGTCATGGA
>JANNAO010000448.1:0-4953 GCA_031384405.1 Verrucomicrobiota bacterium
AGCGCGCCCGTGAAATTGAAAGTTCTCCGCGAAGACCCGTCGTCGCCTCCGCCGTCGCTAGCTACCAACATGGCTTTCCTCTGGCTCGTGTTGCCGAAGAAGGAACTCTACGTCGGCGAAGCGGTCGTCGGAGAATTGCGCCTCTACCTGCGCCAGGAAGTCGGCAACATCAGCAATCCACAAATTCCACAACTGACAGGCGATGGATTTATTCTCGGCAAATTCAATCAAGGTCAGCAATTCAAACGCAACGTGGGAAACGCATCCTTCACCGTCATCCCGATGCCGTTCGCTGCCACGGCCATCAAAACGGGTCCGCTCACCATCGGCCCGGTCAACGGCAGCGTGACGTTGCTCGGCGGGCGACCGGATTTCTTCGGCAACTATTCCCAACGCGCTCAAGCCACGCTCAACGTCGAAGCGCAAACGTTTCAATCACTCCCGTTGCCCGTGGAAAACACTCCGCCGCTGTTCACCGGTGCCGTCGGCAATTACACCATGACCGCGTCCGTCGGCCCCACCAACATCGCCACTGGCGATCCCATCACCGTGCGCGTGCAGATTTCTGGACGCGGTGCGCTGGATGCCATCTCCTTGCCGCAGGATAAAACGTGGGACGGTTTCAAAGCGTATCCACCCACATCGTCCGTCGAAGTTTCAGATCAATTCGGATTTCAAGGCACAAAAACATTCGAGCAAATCCTCTCGCCGGAGAACTCGGATGTCCACGAACTGCCCGCGTTTTCGTTCTCCTATTTTGATCCCGACGTGAAACAGTTTCGCACTCTCAATCACCCGGCCACCAAACTCACCGTGCGTCCCGGCGGAGCCGCTGTCGCTCCAGTCATCGCCGCAAAGTCCGGCGGCGCTTCGTCCGATACGCCGCCGCAACAAGACATCGTTCCCATCAAACAACGACTCGGCACGCTCTCGAAGACATTCGCGCCGTTGATCACACAGCCCGTTTTCATCGCAGCTCAAGCCACGCCGCTGCTGGCCTTCCTCGCCGCGTTCATCTGGCGGAAACGCGCCGACTCGTTCGCGAACAATCCGCGACTCCGCCGCCAGCGTCAGGTGGAAGTAACCATCCGCACCGGGATGGAGAATATCCGACAGCTCGCTGCGCAGAATAAATCCGACGAGTTCTTCGCCGAACTCGCGCATCTGTTGCAAGAGAAGCTCGGCGAAAGGCTGGACACTTCCGCCTCGGGCATCACCGAAGCCGTGATTGATGAAAAGCTCCGTCCACGGGGCATCCCGGATTCCACACTCACCGAACTGCACGAACTGTTTCAAGCCTGCAATCTCGCACGCTACGCACCCGTCAAATCCTCCCACGAACTTGCGGCCATCATTCCGCGACTCGAAAACGCACTGAAGAAACTCGATGTGGTGAAGGCGTGAAGACGATTGAGCAACGGGTTGGGCACGTCACGGCCGCTGATTTAGCGACGAAGGGAGTGCAAGCCCAGCCCCGTAGGGGCGACATATTTATAGTTACCACCGCAAGGAAGACAAAGCTCCGTAGGAGCGACATCGTCTCGTTTATGCCACCCCTACGGGGCTTTGGCGATTGGTCGCGTTGTTTCTATAAATATGCCACTCCTACGGAGTTCACCGAAACAAGGCTCAGTCATTTCAGCGGGTTTCTACTCAATTCAATGGCAGTGGCGATACGCCCTACCTTGGCCGCGCTCCGCACGTTCATCACACTCCTGTTGCTCCTCGCTCTCATCAGCCAGCAATCTTTCGCGGCCACGGAAGTTGAAACCGCCTTCGACACCGCCAACAAACTCTACGCAGAAAATAAATTCGCCGACGCAGCCGCTGCCTACGAAAAACTCACGGTCACAGGCACGATCTCTCCCGCGCTCTACTTCAATCTCGGCAACGCGCAGTTCAAGGCCGGGCAGATCGGTCGCGCCATCGCCGCATATCGCCAAGCGGAAACCATTGCGCCACGCGATCCTGATCTGAGAGCGAATCTGCAATTCGCCCGCAACGGAGTTCAAGGCCCGACGATCAAGAGTTCCGCGTGGCAACGCTGGCTCGGCACATTGAGCGTGAACGAGTGGACATGGCTTTGCGTCGCGGGCGTGTGGATCACGTTCGGCCTGCTCATCGCACGGCAACTCAAGCCCGCGATTGTCCCAGCATTAATCAACTGGACGTGGATCACTGCGGGTTGCACGGCAGTGTTGTGCGTGTGTCTCGCACTGGCATTTTCACAACGCGCCGCACAGCAGATCGCCATCGTGACAACTGCTGAAGCCAACGTGCGGAACAGTCCGCTGGAACAATCCCCCTCCACGTTCACCGCGCAGGACGGCGCGGAACTACGCGTGCTGGACAGCAAAGATGATTGGTTGCAAGTCACCGATGACACGCGCCGCATCGGTTGGGTGAAGCGTGAGTCAGCCATGCTGATCAATCGTAGCGGCAACCATCCTTGGTTGCCGTAGAGGGTGTGCATCCTTGCCGCCCGGAAAAACGCTCAAGTGGTTAGCGACTCACAAGTTTTCGACGCGCTTGAAATGGCGTGATCTCTTTTCCGCCGGGCTTGGAAGCCCGGCTCTACATCAGGCAAGGATGCCTGATGCTACATCGCTCGACACAAATTGACGCAATCTCCCCCCGACGGTGTTCGTGATTGAATTGCCGTGCGCCACGATTCATCCTCGTCTCGTGAGTCACCTCCCGAAAGCCCGTGAAGTGTTCGACATCGAACTTGCCGCGCTCAAAGCCGTGCGCGCCCAGCTCGATAACTCTTTCGACACCGCCGTCTCGACGATCACCGCTGCCGTCAATCGCCGTGGCAAGATCGTCGTGGTCGGCATCGGCAAGTCCGGCAACATCGGCGCAAAGATTGCCGCCACCCTCACCAGCACCGGCTCGACCAGCGTCTTGCTCAACAGCGTGGACGCGCTCCATGGCGATCTCGGCCTAATCAACGACGGCGATGTGGTGCTGGCGCTCAGTTACTCTGGTGAGTCGGATGAATTGTTGAACCTGCTTCCTGCGATCAAACGCTTCTCAGTGAAAATTATTTCGCTCACGGGCGGATTAAAATCCTCACTCGCCCGGCACAGCGACATCGTTCTGAACGTCCATGTGCCCAAGGAAGCGTGCCCCTTCAATCTCGCGCCCACTTCCAGCACCACCGCAACTCTCGTCATGGGCGACGCGCTCGCGATGGCCGTCTTGCAAGCGCGTGGTTTCAAACAAAGCGACTTTGCCAAGTATCATCCGAGCGGTGCCATCGGTCGGGCCATGTTGTTGCGCGTCGGCGAAATCATGCGCACCGGCGAACGCAATGCTGTTGCAAGTGAAGGCCTGAGCGTCAAGGAAGCGTTGCTCTTGATGACCAAAGCCAAGTCCGGCAGCCTCGCCGTCGTGAACGCGCGCGGCAAACTCACCGGTGTTTTCACCGATGGCGATTTCCGCCGCAAGATGTCCACTGACGAACAACTCCTTTCTCGCTCGCTTAAATCTGTGATGACGCCGAATCCGATCTGCATCCGCGACGCTGCGCTTGCCGTCGAAGCGCTCAAGATTTTCAACGAGCGCAACATTGACGACTTGATCGTCGTGAACGCCAAGAAAGAACCCGTCGGCCTGATTGATTCGCAAGATTTGCCGAAGCTCAAAATCATGTAGCCGCGCACGAAAACACTTTATGAAAGCACTTTTTAGCCTGCTCCTCGCCCTCGTTGCCGTTTTCTCCGCCATGAAAGTAAAAGCTCAGACCAACAACAGCTCCGTCACAGCCGCCACGCTCGACTGGAAAAGCACACGAAGCGGTGGATTGAAGTATTTGCTCTATCTGCCGCCCGATTACAGCAAATCCAGCAACAAGAAATGGCCGCTGATGTTGTTCCTCCACGGCGCAGGCGAACGCGGCACGGACGTGAACCGCGCTGCCATCCACGGACCGATGAGCTTGGTAAAACAGGGTACGAACTTTCCGTTCATCATCGTCGCGCCGCAATGTCCGGCGGGTGAACTGTGGGACAACGAACCACTGCTCCAATTGCTGGATCGCATGACAGACAAGTATTCCGTGGACACCAACCGCATTTATCTCACCGGCCTGAGCATGGGCGGTTACGGCACTTGGAAGCTGGGCTTGGCGCACCCGGACAAGTTTGCCGCCATCGCCCCGATTTGCGGCGGCGCGAGCATGATTGATGTCATCCTCGGCACATGGGACAAGAAAAAGGAACTGGAGAAGCTGCCCATCTGGGCGTTTCACGGCGCGAAAGACGACGTCGTCCCGCTCATCGAATCTGAACGCGTGGTCAACTCCCTGAAAAAAGCCGGCGTCAAAAACATCAAGCTCACGGTCTATCCCGAAGCCAAACACGACTCGTGGAAGGAAGCCTACGCCGACCCGAAGTTTTACGAGTGGTTGTTGAAGCAGTCGCGCTAGATTTTGGCTCAACAGCAGTGCGTAGAGCAACGACTCCCCAACAGACTTTTGTCAGACTTCCAACAGCCTGCTTGCTGTACTCGTAATCACCTGCCTACTTTGCAAATGACTGCCATTGGCATGTTTTTTGTAATCCCGTTTTTCCGTCACCAACAGATTGAGTAGTTGTTCACCCAGAGTCTCCGCCAGCAAAACAGGAACTGCGTTTCCGATTTGTCTCATGGCTTCAGTCCATGCGCCAGTTATCTTGTAATCGTCAGGAAAAGTTTGGATTCGTTTCGCTTCAAATACGGTGAAATAGCGAACCGAACCATCGTGATAGCGGATCATATTTTCTCCACCAGGCACACCATTGCCGCCAGCCTTTATTGTTTTCGACGGTGAATCATAATCGCTTCCGGTATGGCCTGGGTAGGTTCGCGCCAGATCACGGAACAAGTGGTCAGGAATGGAGTGGCGGGAACGAGGATCAGGCACGTCACCCAAGACGTCTCTGATAGTTCGCCAAGCTTTCAAGTCTGGCT
>JANNAO010000463.1:0-7177 GCA_031384405.1 Verrucomicrobiota bacterium
GCAGCCCTCTGCCGCCTTCGCATCGCGAGCCTACTGTGGAAAAGCGGCAGAGGGCTGCCGCAGTCCAAGACGCTGGCGCGTAATCCGGCATCACCTGCAACTATTTCGCCGGACTCCTCAGAAGGGCACTCACGCTTTCCAGCACCGCATCCGTCTTCACGAACTGCACCGCGCCGTTGCGCGGCTTGATCTCCACTTCACCTTTCGCAAGCGACTTCTCGCCAATGCTCACGCGGATCGGGAAACCAACCAGATCAGCATCCTTGAACTTCACGCCCGGACGTTCATCGCGGTCATCTAGGATCACATCCACGCCTTGCGCCGTGAGTTCCGCATAAAGTTTTTCTGCCACAACCATGCACGGATGATCCGCCGCGACAGCGAGAGGCGTGATGCAAACCTGATACGGCGCGACCGACAGCGGCCATACGATGCCGTCCTTGTCGTTGCACTGCTCGATGATCGCCTGCAACGTCCGCGTCACACCGATGCCGTAGCAACCCATCACGCAAAGATTCCGCGCGCCCGCTTCGTCGAGATAAAATGCGTTGAACTTCTCGCTGTATTTCGTGCCGAGCTTGAACACATGCCCGACTTCAATCGCGCGACGAATCTTCAACGACTTGCCGCATTTCGCACAAGGCTCGCCCGCTGTGACCGTTCGCAGGTCAAACCAATCAGTGACTTTGATGTCCCGCTCAATGGAGACGTTTTTGAGATGGAAACCGTCCTCATTCGCGCCAGTGGTCATGTCATTCGCGCCGCGCAATCGTTCGTCAGCGTAAATCTTCAGAGAATCGCGCAACGATTCTTGATATTGTCGAATAGGGTCTTTTTGCCGAGACTCCAATGTGTTCGTGACCGCGCCAAGTGAACCCGGCTTCGCGCCGAGCGTGGCAAAACATTCTTCCGGCGTGGCTGGTCGCGCGGCAACCGCACCAGTGCGCGCGGCGAACTTGGTTTCGTTCAACTGATCGTCACCACGAATCAAGATCAGCACCGGCTTGCTGTCCGCCATATACACCAGCGTCTTGATCTGCCGATTCGCCGCCACGCTGTAAGGTGCTTTGCTCAACGCCTCGATGGTCACGACGCCGGGCGTGGCAAACTTCTCAATGGCCGCACCGATTTCCCGCGCCGCAGTCTTGGGAATTCCACTTGTAGCTTTCTCAATGTTCGCTGCGTAACCACACGCCTCGCAAAACACCACATCATTCTCGCCCGTATCCGCTGGCACCATGAATTCATGCGAGTGATTGCCACCGATGACTCCCGTGTCCGCCTCGACCGGGAAATTCTGCACGCCACAGCGATCAAAGATGCGCTTGTAGGCGTCGTACATCTTTTTGTAACTCGCCATCGCGCCTTCGTCTGTGGTGTCGAACGAATACGCGTCCTTCATGATGAACTCCTTCGCACGCATCAAACCAAAGCGCGGACGGATCTCATCCCGGAACTTGCTGCTGACTTGATAAAAATTCTTCGGCAACTGGCGATACGAATTGATCTCATTCGCCGCGAGTGTCGTGATGACTTCCTCCGCAGTCGGGCTGAGAAACCACTGACGACCGGAGCTGTCCTTGACCTTGAAGAGAACATTGCTGGCAGTCTCAGCGCGACCGCTCTGTTCCCAGATTTCCGTCGGCTGCAACGCGGGCATGAGGACTTCAACGGCATCGGCGCGATTCATTTCCTCGCGGATAATGGTTTCAACCTTCCTCAACGCGCGAAGTCCGAGCGGGAGAAAAGTATAAACGCCACCCGCGAGCTTGCGGATCAGGCCGGCACGCAGCAGCAGTTTGTGGGAAACAATTTCCGCGTCAGACGGAGCTTCGCGGAGTGTGGGGATCAGAGTTTTAGTCCAGAGCATGAGTGGTTATTGGTAAAATTTCTTAATGAGCTTTTCAGGCGACGCAATCAAGGGTGTTGGTAAATCCAGTTCGCGCAACAACCACGCAAGCTTTTCCGGATCCACCGCGAGCAGGTGCGAATCTCGGCTGACTAGCAGGATACAATTTTGCACTGCGGCTTCAGCAATGATGAATGCATCGTTACGCTCTTCGTACGGCATTATGCCACTGTCGCGCAATTTTTTGACCGCGTTTACGGTGACGGCTTCCTCGACAGCATTAAAATCGGTCGGTTGCAGATGCCAACGAGAGCGGGATTCTCTCAATGCTATCGCTGCTGTTTGTGCAACTCGTGGATCGGTGGAATCGGTCAATTTGCTGGCCAGTTCGCCCAATACAGTCGGTAAGAGAACGAACTGCACTGGATTCAACCGACGCTTGATCAGTTGCCAGGCATCAATGGTGGCCTCATGCCCGTCCGCCAACCGCAGCAACACATTGGTGTCAACGGCTACGAGTTGTGGCTTGTGCATCAGTGCTGTAGATGATGTGAAGAGCTTTGTCTTTCAACTGGCGGCGGGCCTCGTCGGAAAGCTTGTTGCCAGCCTGACGCGTGCGCTCACACTCAGCTTCCCAGTCAACGGGCTTTTGTTTAGCTACCGACGTTTTCTTCATGCGGCAATTTTGCCTAGATCACGACGCAAATCAATCTTTGAACTCACTTCACCGCGTTGATCAGCGGCGCGAGACCGGAGATGCGGACTTCAAGCGTGTCGTCGGATTTGATCGGGCCGACGCCAGCGGGAGTCCCTGTGAGAATCACATCGCCCGGCAGCAACGTCATGTTCGCCGAGATGAAACTCACGATGTCGTAGCAGTTGAAAATCATCTGGCGCGTGTGCGAATTCTGGCGGAGCTGGCCGTTTTGGAAAAGCTGGATGGTCAGGTCTGTCGGATCAAGCTTGGTCTCGATGTAAGGTCCGAGCGGCGTGAACGTGTCGAAGGATTTGGCGCGCGTGTATTGACTCTCTGAGTTCTGGATGTGGCGATCACTGATGTCCTGCGCCGCCGTGTAGCCAAGAATGTAGCGCGATGCCGAAGCCGCCGGGATGTTGCGAATCTTCCGCGCGATGACAATGGCAAGTTCCGCCTCGAAATCTGTGCGATGCGCCGGATGCGGAATTTCAATCTTTCCACCATCAGGCAGCAGCGAGGTCGAAGCCTTGATCCAGATGAGCGGTTCTTTGGGCAACGGCTTGTTTTGTTCGCGCGCATGATCGGCGTAATTCAAGCCGACAGCGATGACCTTGGAAGGAACCACGGGGACAAGCGTGCGCACGCCTTTGCGCGGAGTGGGTTTCTTGTCGAACGTCGGCGACCCGAAGATGTCGCCGTGCAATCGGAAGATTTCTCCGTCCACAATCTTCGCGTGGAAGATGTCCTCGCCTTTTTGGAATCGCCCGATAGCAGCCATAAACGTGGGCGCAAACTAGCAAGCCGCGATTCCCCGTCGCAAGGCTAAAGCATGGCGAATCTCCGTCTTGCCAAGCGCGGCGGCGATTTGTTCTAATCCGCGCGTGCTACACCAGCAGACCCTGAATCGTTCAGCCAGTTTTTCCGGCATCGGACTCCACAGCGGGAATCGCGTCAACATGACCTTCCTGCCTGCGCCCGCCAACACCGGCATCCGCTTCCGTCGCGTGGACCTCGAAGGCAAACCGGAGATCGAAGCGCGCGTTGAAAATGTTTCCGAAACGAACCGCTCCACCACCATCGCCAAGGGCAACATCAAGGTTCACACCGTCGAACACGTCCTCGCTGCGTTCGCAGGTTTCGGCGTGGACAACGCCATCGTGGAATTGGATGCGAACGAACCGCCCATCGGCGATGGCAGTTCGCGCGAGTTCTGCAAGATGGTTCAATCTGCTGGCATCGTGAGTCTCACCGAGGATCGCGACACCTACACCGTCACCGAGCCGATCCAGATCGAGATGGGTGAAACTACGATGACGCTCGTGCCTGATGACAGTTTCAAAGTCACCTGCACCAGCGCAGACAAGAACGGTCGGTTCACACAATTTTACAGCACGGACGTGACGCCCAAAACGTGGGAGAAAGAATTATCGCACGCGCGCACGTTCTGTTTCTACGAGGAGATCGAGTATCTCATCAAGAACGGCCTCATCAAAGGCGGCAGCCTGGAGAACGCCGTTGTCATCCGGGAAGATGCGGTGCTCACGACTGAGCCGCTGCGTTATACGGATGAGTTTGTTCGCCACAAGATGCTCGACATCGTCGGCGATCTTTCACTCGTGGGAAAACCCATTCGCGGACATCTCATCGCAGTGAAGCCAAGTCACAGCGGCAACGTAGAGATGGCTCGACAGATCGTGGCGCAGATGCAAAAGCCGAAGCGCGCGGCGCAGACGTTTGCCCCGCCGCCGCCAGAACCTAAGCCCGCCTCCGTACCTGCCGCTCCGTCCGAGATTCCGGCGGAAGGCGTCGGCGCAGCGGGCATCGAGCAGATCATGAAATGGTTGCCCCATCGCTATCCGTTTCTGCTCGTGGATCGCGTGTTGTCCATCGAAGGCAATCGTGCCGTGGCGATGAAAAATGTTTCCATCAACGAACCTTACTTTCAGGGACATTTCCCCGGTCATCCCATCATGCCGGGAGTTCTGCAACTGGAAGCGATGGCGCAGGTCGCTGGCATCTTCATGATCAAAGCGCAGGCGGCGGATAACCAGATCGCATATTTCATGGCGGCCAACAATGTTAAATGGCGCAAACCTGTCGTGCCCGGCGACGTGTTGATCATCGAAGTGGAGATGACGAAATCGCGCGGCAAGATCGGCAAAGCGGCGTGCGTGTGCAAAGTGAACGGCGAGATTGTGAGCGAAGCCGAAGTGACATTCCTCGTTCAAGCAGCTTGAGCCACGCGCCATGATTCACCCTTCAGCGATCATCCATCCCAAAGCAAAGCTCGGTGCTGACTGCCACGTCGGGCCGTATTGTGTCATCGGCGAGCACGTCGAACTCGGCGACGGCTGTAAACTTCATTCGCATGTGGTTGTGGACGGTCACACCAAGTTTGGTCGCGCCAACGAAATTTTCCCCTTCGCCAGCATCGGCCTCAAGACGCAGGATTTGAAATGGAAAGGCGGCGTCACCCGCACCGAGATCGGCGACAACAATACCTTCCGCGAATACGTCACCATCCACAGCGCGACGAATGACGGCGACGCCACCCGTGTCGGTTCGCACAACAACCTGCTCGCTTACTCGCACGTCGCGCACGATTGCCAGATCGGCAGTCATGTCATCATGTCCAACGGCAGCACTCTCGCGGGTCATGTCATCGTTCACGACCACGCCATTCTCGGCGGACTCACGGGCGTGCATCAGTTCTGTCGCATCGGTCGCATGGCGATGCTCGGCGGTTACTCGAAAGTGGTGCAGGACATCCCGCCGTTTATGATTGCGGATGGCAATCCCGCCGCCACGCGCACCGTCAACAAAGTCGGCCTCACGCGCAACGGCGTTGCCGAAGAAACTCAGTCCGCACTGCGTCAGGCTTACAAAATTATTTTCCGCGAAGAACTCACACTCGCAAACGCGATTCTGAAAATGGAGAAAGACCTCGCAGCCTTGCCTGAAGTCAAAGAGTTGATCGAGTTCGCCCGCAGCAGCGAACGCGGCCTCTCGCGGTAGCGTCAGGCATCTCTGCCTGACGTACCCCGAAAGCTTTCGGGGTTGCCGCCCGGATGAAACGGTGAATTGCGAACGACGCTAGAATATCACCCACACGTTTGGATTGACTGCGTGGCTTTCCCGCCGGCCCGGGAAGCCTGCCGCTACAATTCCGTTTCCCGCCTGCCGCATTTTCCGCTACAACACGCGCTCCGTTCCATGACCGACCCGCGCATCAACGAACTTCGCCAACTGCTCCCGCAGGCCATGTTGCCTGACTGGGTGCGGCTCGGCTCGCGCGCGGCCCGATTGTTCCGCGACAAACTTCACCCAGACCGCCACGAGCAGATTCTCCTTCGCCTGTTGGAACAAGCCCGCGCCTCCGTCGCCACGCGCGATCAACGCCAGCTAAACGTCCCGCAAGTTTCCTACGCGCCGGAACTCCCTATCACCGCGCGCAAAGACGAAATCGTCGCTGCCATCCGCGCGAATCAAGTTGTCGTCATCGCGGGCGAAACCGGATCGGGCAAAACCACGCAGTTGCCCAAGATGTGTCTCGACGCCGGACTCGGCATCCGCGCCAAGATCGGTTGCACCCAACCGCGCCGCGTCGCCGCGCTCTCCATCTCGCGTCGCATCGCCGAGGAATTATCCGTCACCTGGGGACGCGAAGTCGGCTGCAAGATTCGTTTCGACGACCGCTCCAGCTCCGAAACGTATATCAAGCTGATGACCGACGGCATCCTACTGGCCGAGGCGCAAGGCGATCCGCAACTCAGCGATTACGACGCGATCATCATTGATGAAGCGCACGAGCGTAGCCTGAACATTGATTTCCTACTCGGTCATCTTAAAGGCCTGCTCGCGCGCCGCAGCGATCTCAAACTCATCATCACCTCGGCCACGATTGACACGCAGATGTTCTCTCGCCACTTCAACGACGCGCCGATCATCGAAGTTTCCGGGCGGATGTATCCGGTCGAAGTCGTCTATCAATCGCAGGACTCGGCGTCTGACGAGCAAGGCGATCTAAATTACGTGGACGCCGCTGTGCAAGCCGCCGAGCGCATCGTCTATGAATCCAGCTTTGGCGACGTGCTCATCTTCATGCCCGGCGAACGAGACATCCGCGAGACAAGCGATCTGCTCGAAGGTCGCCTCGGTCGCGATGCGGAAGTCATCCCGCTGTTCGGTCGCCTGAGTTCCGGCGATCAACAACGCGTCTTCTCTCCATCGTCGCGGCGCAAAATAATCATCGCGACAAACATCGCCGAAACCTCGCTGACGATTCCCGGCATCCGCTACGTGATTGATGCCGGCCTCGCGCGCATCAGTCGTTACAACCCGCGCACACGCACGAAGCGTTTGCCCATCGAGCCGGTCTCGCAAAGCAGCGCCAACCAACGCAAAGGTCGCGCCGGTCGCGTGCAAGACGGCATCTGCATCCGCCTTTATTCCGAAGAAGATTTCACGGCGCGGCCCGCCTTCACACAACCCGAAATCCAACGCGCCAACCTCGCCGAAGTCATCCTGCGGATGAAAGCCTTCCGCCTCGGCGACATCGAAACGTTCCCGTTCGTCCAACCGCCCACGCCCGCCGCCATCGCCAACGGTTACGCTTTGCTCCAGGAACTCGG
>JANNAO010000485.1:0-13036 GCA_031384405.1 Verrucomicrobiota bacterium
GCAGGATTTATCGAACATTGGCCTTATTACCTTTGATGCCCACCATGATGTGCGCGATGGTGATTCAAATGGTTCACCAGTGTGGCAGTTAATTCAGTGGGGCGTGGATTTCTGTGCGTCTCTCGAATTTCCTGTGTCGTGTGTTGCTCGTGCGTTTCTTTCCGCCGGGCAGGGATGCCCGGCTCTACGGCAGGCACGGATGCCCGCCGCTACTTCGGAAGTCGGGTTCAAGCCGAGTTTCGACCACCAACCACCCCGCAAGGTTCATCACTTCTTCATCCGCACCACGTACCACTTCTGCGGCCCCGCGGAGACAGCGATGGTGGCGGTCGTGTTCGTCACCAACTCAGCCCGCACCGTCGTCATCCAGTCTTCCACTTTTATCTGCGAGAGGTTGAACGCGAGATCGAAGTTCAATCCGCTGACGACGGCGTATGTGATCTTGCGCTCGCGAATCTGTTCAGCCGTCTCGCCGAAGTTGATGTGTTCAACCTTGCGCTTTCCGAAAGGCCGCCAGAACGAGATGTCCAAATCATCCGGCGCACCCATGAAACCCACGGTCTTCAGATCAGCGGGCAACACCGAGCGCAACTCGGCCAACGGATCATTGCGGATGGAGTAAGCGGTATAAGTCGCCAGAGCGCGCGCGAACATCTTGTTGTCAGGTTGTGCCGCCACCATTTTTCCCAACACAGTATTCGCGGGCCAGAGCGGACGGGCTGGCGTGACAATCAACACTCCGATCGCCATCACGAACACCGCGATGGCCAGCTTGCGCCACCACCCTTTCCGGACAAGCGCGGATTGCTCGCTGCCGATCAACAGCGCGGGCAGCAGCAGCGGATAGTAAGGCGCGATGAGCCGCGCGGCGGTGACCATTCCTGACTTGGCGCAATACGCCAGCAACGCAATCCACGGCGCGATCAACACGAGCTTGATGATGAGCGGCGGGATGAGCGTGCGATTGCAGACGGGTGGTCGCTTCCCAAAATAATTCGGCAGAGCGAGCGTCGCCGACATCATCAGCAGCACCGTCACGCCCAGCCCGATGCCCGACCAGTCTTCCATCGGCAACTCCCATACTGTTTGGAAACCGGATTCAAAATTATTCATCATCGGCTCGCGCAGAAATCCCGGCAGCAGATTCAAAAAATTTTGATTCCACCAACCGGACATCGGAAAGAACGGCGGACACAAATTATGGAGAAGCATCAACGGCGGATTTCCCAGAATGCCGACGAGTGGGTTGTGCATGTCCATGCCTTTGCTTTCGAGGTTGAGACCGGACCAGCTTCCGCAGTTGGCGATGTTCAACAATGCCGTTGGAATGAACGAAGCCAAGATGGAGATGACCACCACGACGCTCGTGCCGATGGGATTGCCTTTGAGGATCGGCCACAACCGCGCCACCAACACGAGCCACATCAAACCGAGCGGCATGTTGCTCGCCTTCGCGCCGGTCAACAACGCGAGCGCGAGCATTGAATACCAGACATCATCCGCGCGGCGCGATTTCCACGCGCGACACGCGAAGTCCACCGACGCGATCGCATAGACGACCGGGAACGCATCATTGCCCCAGCTTCCCGCTTGCAACAGAAATACAAATCCAGTCGGCAACAGCCACATCCAAGACCACGCCACGCGACCGCGTACGCCGAGCCGCGTCAACATGCTGAAGGTCAGTCCGGGCATGAAGACGTACGGAATGAAGTTCAGGAGGAATAACAGGCGGTCGGATTTCAGGATCGCGAAGAATGGAGCGGACATCCATTCGATGCCGCAGGCGCGAGTATTCACGCGGTAGTTTGGTGCATAAATCCAATGCCATTGATTCGCATCCAGCCAATGCAACACGCGCGGCACACGATAGCTCAAGCCTGTGTGATTCGTCGGCGGATACATCGCACCGCCTAGGAAAACGAGCGCGGTCACCACCAGCAACAGAATCGGCAGCGGACGACAGAAACGTTTACGGATTTTCTTCCAGTTCCAATCGTAACGATCAAACGTCACGAACCCGCGACCGCGCACCTGAAAAAAACAGATCAGTCCCACGACACCCAGCACGACGTAGCCGATGGCGTTCAACACGCCGAAGAAGGACAGCACCCAGCCCGCAACGGTGGCGAAGACGGAAACCCACAACCAAAGTTTGAAAGCATTGACGAATGACATGCGCGTGAAAATGTTAGCGCGGCGAAGTTAGAAGTCGCGTGCAGCGGGGTCAATGGATTCTTGCGCGCTGCGCAGGGCTGACGCATACGAGCAAAAGTTTGATAGTGCGGGAGCTTCTCCCTCTCCCCTTCCGAAAGGGTTGCATCCAGCGCGCCCGTCCATTCGTGGTCGTCCCGGCTTAATCAAACCCCACTCGTTCTGTCGCAGGATTTTTTCGCTTTTATTCGCTGGCGTCCGCTTGGATTATTCTCGCGATGCAGAATCCCATCATCGCAGCTCTTGACGTTCCGACAGTTGAACAGGCGTTGAAGCTCGCGCAACAACTCGCGCCCGCAGTCGGCGCGTTCAAGATCGGCAAGGAATTGTTCACCAGTGCCGGGCCGGACATCGTGCGCCGCGTGCGCGACACCGGCGCGAGCGTTTTTCTTGATCTCAAATTCCACGACATCCCCAACACCGTCGCCAAGGCTGTGGCCGCTGCGGTGCGACTCGATGTGCAGATGCTGACCATTCACGCCAGCGGCGGCAGTGAGATGATGCGCGCCGCCGAACAAGCCGCACAGCAAACCGCCGCGCAGTTGGGTCGCCCTGCGCCGCTCGTGCTCGGCGTCACCGTGCTGACGAGTCAGGATTCCAACACGCTCGCAGAACTCGGCGGTGAAACAGATGTTGCCAAACAAGTCGAACGCCTCGCCCTGCTTGCTGCAAAGTCGGGACTGCGCGGACTGGTCTGTTCGCCGCTGGAGATCGTGGCGTTGCGTCGCATCCTGCCGCCGGAGATGCAACTCGTCACGCCCGGCATCCGCACGGGCGCAGAGAAGGCTGACGATCAGAAGCGCACGCTCACACCGCGCGAAGCCATTCAATCAGGCGCAAGCTGGCTCGTCATCGGACGTCCCATCACCGCCGCCGCCGATCCGCGCGCTGCGGCGGAGTGCATTCTTGCTTCTTTGGGTTAACCACGAACCACACGAAATACACGAAAAGATTCCGAAATGAAAACACTGACCGTTGTCGCCACATTTGAAGCCCGACTAGGCAAGGAAACCGAATTGCGCGCCGCGCTCATCGGACTCGTCGCGCCCACGCGCAAGGAGTCCGGCTGTATCAACTACGATCTCCACATCTCGACCGAGACGCCCGCAAAATTTCTCTTCCACGAAAACTGGACCGGGAAACCCGCGCTTGATGCACACATGCAAACGCCGCACATACAGGCGTTGCTGCCGCGCGTGGGCGAGTTGTGCGTGGAAGCTCCCTTGATCACGACGTGGGAAAAGATTGCGTGAAGTGTTTCTTGTGCGGAGTGCGCCCGTCCTCGGGCGCAGCAACGTCAGAACAACCAAGCGTTACCAGTTTTTTGGAAGCCTCCCGCACAACCACGTTGCTGTGGCCGGGGACGGCCACACTCCGGGATCAACTCACCGCCCAGTTCAAAATCGCCTTCTGCGCGTGCAGCCGGTTTTCCGCCTGTGTGAAGATCGTGTCCGCGTTCGCCTCGAAGGTGGCATCGTCAATCTCCTTGCCGCGATACGCGGGCAGACAGTGCATGACGAGCGCGCCGGGCTTGGCGAGCTTCACGAGCGCTTGATTGATCTGATAACCTTTCAACACTTTGAGTCGCGCGGCAGATTCAGCCTCTTTGCCCATCGAAACCCAGACATCGGTGTAAAGCACGTCCGCGCCGCGAGCGGCGGCTTTCACGTCGTCGGTGCATACGATGGTTCCTCCTGCGCGTTTGAGTAGCGCGGCGGAAGGTTGAAACTTTTTCGGCGCAGCGATGCGGAGTTCAAAGCCAAGTTTCAGCGCCGCAAACATCCACGACACCGGCACATTGCACACGCCGTCGCCGACGAACGTGACCACCTTGCCCGCGATTGATCCCAGCTTTTCCTGGATCGTCTGGATGTCCGCGAGAATCTGGCAGGGATGTTCCGCATCGGTGAGCGCGTTGATCGTCGGGATGCCGGAGTAATGTGCGAACTCCTCCACGTCGTTCTGCGCGTAGGTGCGGAACACCGCTCCGTGCAACATGCGACCCATCACACGCGCGGTGTCTTTGATCGGCTCGCCGCGACCGATCTGAATATCCGTCGCGCTCAGAAACATCGGGCGACCACCAAGCTCGCTGATGCCGACCTCGAAGGACACGCGGGTGCGCGTGGAAGATTTGGAGAAGATGAGTGCCCAAGTTTGTCCAGCGAGCGGATGGGTCTTGTGTTTCCCGCGCGTGCGCTTCATCACAACGGCATCGGCCAGGATGGTTTTGATGTCGCGCGTGGCGAGTTTTTCAATGCTCAGTAGATGTTTCACGATGCTTTTCCAGGCGTGCTGACAGGGGTTCACCCCAGCCCAGCTCCGTTAGGAGCGTCATGTTTATAGTAACGATCACCGCAGGGTTCAAGCTCCGTAGGAGCGGCATGAGGATGTCGGCATGGTCGCGCCGTGGTAATGCGGTAATTATGCCGCTCCTACCGGAGCTTGGTCGAATTTCCCCTGGGTTCTATAAACATGGCACTCCTACGGAGTTTGGCTTTGTTCAATCCAACGGTTTCAAAACATAACGCTCGTCATGCGGCACATCAAAACGATCCAGCAAAGTGCGATACTCGTCTGGGAACGATTGCTTCGCATGATGCTGCTCTTGGTTCTGGATGTAATGAATCACAGTTCCCAACTGTGAATGAGAATACGAGAATGCGCCAAATCCTTCCTGCCACGAAAAATGCCCGACCATCCATCGGTTTTGGTTGATATGGTTGGTTGAACCCGTTTTGATGTCACCCACCAGATCCGAAAGCGCGATGTTTCGTTTTTGGCCGATCAGAATGTGGATGTGATCCCGCATGGAGTTGATTGCGATTAGCTTTTGCTTTTGTCGTGTGACGATGCCGGTGATGTATTTGTGAAGCTCTTCTTTCTTCTCGGGCGGGATTATGGATTGGCGACCCTCAACGGCAAACACGACGTGAACGTAGATTTGTGTGTAGGTGTTGGCCATGTGTTTTAGCTCCGGCAGGAGCGTCATGTTTATAGTAACGAAGATGAGCAGATTCAAGCTCCGTAGGAGCGGCATAGGGTTGTTATGCACCACGTCGTGGCCGGTGCGGTATTCATGTCGCTCCTACGGAGCTTGGCTTGTTTTCCTTGCCGGTTCTATAAACATGACGCTCCTAACGGAGCTAAACAGTCGCCGTTCCATGGCGAATGATTGTTCACCCGCCCAGCTTCGCAATCACTCTCTCGATGATGATCAATCCTTCCTCGGCATCGCCGCGAGAGAGGTTCAATGGCGGTAACAGGCGCAACACATTTTGCCCGGCGGGGATCACCAGCAATCCCTCCTCCTGCAATCGTGACGTCAACAGTGACGACGGCATTTTTCCTTCCACGGTGAGAGCCGGAATGTTCGGCGCGAGTTCAAAGCCCAGCATCAAACCCATGCCGCGAACGGTCTTCACGTATTGGGGATAGTTCTTCGCGATCTGTTCCAACCCTTCGCACAAAAACTCACCGATGAGCCGCGCGTTGTCCGCGAGTTTCTCATTTTCGATGACATCGAGAATTTTCAACGCCACTGCGCACGCGAGCGGCGAGCCGCCATAAGTTGTGCCGTGTGTTCCTGCGCTCAACAGATCCGCATACGGCGCGCGCACCCAGAACGCGCCCATCGGGAAACCGCCGCCGAGCGATTTCGCCATCGAGACGCCATCGGGTAAAAAAGTCGTGGGGCAGGCATCTTGCCTGCCGCCTGCGCCTCCCGCAATTTTCGCCGCTCCACTGGACAGGCAGGATGCCTGTCCCACTCCTTCGAGGATGCGTTGAAAACTTTGGAAGCGTCCGCTGCGGAAATGACCGCACTGCACGCCGTCCATGAGCAGCAACAATTTCTTCTCGTCACACAACGCGCGCAGGCCGAGCAGATATTCCGGCGTGGCGGGAGTGACGCCGCCTTCACCTTGAATGCCTTCGATCATGATCGCCGCCGTCGCGGGCGAGATGGCGGCACGCATCGCGGCGAGATCGTTGTAAGGCACATGCCGGAAGCCTGTCACCATTGGCTCAAAACCTTTCTTCACCTTGTCCTGACCCGTCGCCGAGATGCCCGCGAGTGTGCGTCCGTGGAAAGAATTGGTTGCGGTGATGATCTCGAATCGTCCTTCATCGTGACCGAACTTGCGCGCGAGTTTGAACAATCCTTCGTTCGCCTCCGCGCCGCTGTTGCTGAAGAAACATTTGCCGGGGCCGATCAGTTCAACGAGTGCCTGCGCGAGACGACCCTGCGGTTCGGTGTAATAAAGATTGGAGACATGGACGAGTTTGGAGGATTGCTCCACGAGCGCCTCGGTGATGGCGGGATGCGCGTGACCGAGCGAGCAGACCGCGATGCCGCCGCCAAGATCGAGATAGCGGCGACCATTCACATCGAACAGATGACTGCCCGCGCCGTGACTGAGCACGAGTTCAAATCGCCCGTAACTGGGGATGACATTCTTGGTGAAAAGTTCGCGCACCCGCTCGAACTGATTGCGGACAATGGGCGGTGGCGACTGCGGCACGATTTCTTTCATGGTTTATTCAATGAAACAACGGACGAATGTTTAGAGCCGACAGCCCGGCGTGAAAAGAGAAATGTTGAATCACCGCCCTGAATTGAAAGCGCAAGACAACGGTGAAGTCCTTGGCGGAGTGCCCCGAAAGCGTTCGGGGCAGCGACATTCGCCAACCGAGTCGCGGGATATTTTCAAACGTTTCTCATGCCGAGTTGCTGTGGCCGAGGACGGCCACACTCCGCTCTTTGCGAGATTTCACTTCGGAACTCGTGCTGCGTTTCGCCCAGACAATTTCCGCCCCACGAGATAAATCACAAACGCGACGGCCAAGCCGATGAACCACGAGTAGTGGAACAGGTTCACCAAAGCGGGCGAAACGCTCTCAGGCTTGAGTTGTTTCACTTGAACGAGAAATCCCGGCAGGCTGGGCAACGCGCCGAGCAGGATGGCCGCGATGGCCAGCAGACTGAAACCGCTCGTGTAGCGATATTCGCCGTCCGGTTTGTAGAGCGCCACGAGATCGAGCTTCGTGCGTCGGATCACGAAGTAGTCCGCGATCAACACGCCTGCGATCGGTCCCAGCAATGCGCTGTATCCGCCAAGCCAGTCGAAGATGTAGCTCTCAGGATTGGCGAGCAGTTTCCACGGCATCATCAACACACCCAGCACGCCGGTGATGTAGCCGCCGAGGCGGAAAGAAATTTTGCGCGGCGCGAGATGCGCGAAGTCGTTGGCCGGACTGACGACGTTCGCGGCGATGTTCGTGGCAAGAGTGGCGATGCACAACGCGACAAGCGACGTGATCAACACGACCGGGCTGTTGAATCGCGTCAGCACGTCCACGGGATTCCAAAGCGTTTCTTTGAAGATGATCGTGGTGGCCGATGTGACGGCGACGCCGATGAACGAATACAGCGCCATCGTCGCGGGCAATCCGAGTGCCTGACCGAGAACTTGGTCGCGCTGGGATTTCGCATAGCGCGAGAAGTCCGGGATGTTGAGCGAAAGTGTGGCCCAGAATCCGACCATGCCGGTGAGCGCGGGGAAAAAGAATTTCCAGAACTGCCCCTCCTTCGGCTGGCCGACATCGAACGCGGACGGCTGCGACAACATCGGCCCGAACCCGCCCGCCTTGCTCCACGCCCACCAGAGCAGCAGCAATCCCAGCGCGATGAGCAGCGGTGCTTTGATGTTCAGCAGGACGCGGATGGTGTCAATGCCGCGATAGATGACAACCATGTTGATGGCCCAAAACAGCATGAAGCTGGCGAACTGACCGGCGTTGATGCCGAGCCAGTTCGCAGCGGGCGCGGGTTGCAGGTTGAACAGCGTGCAACAAATCTTGTAGATCGCGTCGCCACCGATCCATGTCTGGATGCCGAACCAACCGCACGCCACCAGCGCGCGCAAAACTGCGGGGACATTCGCGCCCAGCGGACCGAACGCCGCGCGGCAATAAACTGGAAATGGGATTCCGTAGCGCGTCCCAGCGTGAGCGTTGAGGATCATCGGCACGAGCACGATAAGATTGCCGAGGAAGATCGTGAGGACAGCCTGCCACCAATTCATGCCACCGCCGATGAGCGATGACGCGAGCATGTAAGTCGGGATGCACGCGGACATGGAAATCCAGAGCGCAGCAAAACTTCCCACGCGCCATTTGCGGTCGGCGGATGAAACCGGCGCGAGGTCAGCGTTGAAAAGAGGACTGGATTTGAGTTCGGCGAGTTGCGCCGGAGAGAGATCGGATTGGATGGGATTCATGATCAGTTCAATCGCGAGCGTTGTGTTGCGACTAGTAAGGCGTGGAAGGTGCAGAGAAATCAAGTCTTCGATGACTGGCGTAAAGACTTTGACGGACTGCGGGCGGTCACTCGCCCGCAGCGTTCCGCCAGTCAAAGAGTCGTAGAATAATTCGACAGCGTCTCTTCTTGTTCACCCGCTGCGAGCGAAGGGCCGATCGCAGTTCGACTGTGCGGCGAGACGCACACCCCGGCCATCTTCTGACAAGCACACCGCAATAAAACACAACAACGGCGGTGCTTTTTGATCGTTTATTCGTTCGCAATTTTCTGAATCAAGCGGTCCGAGTCGGATAAACTAATTTACAAGCGCGGGTTGGGTTTCTAATCTAAGTCACAGAATCCGTCCCGGAGACCAACCGATGCGACAATTCATCACCATAGCCACGAATGCTTTCATGGAGCTTGTGCGACAGCCGGTTTTCTTGCTGCTCGCCACGGGGTCGTGCTTGTTTGAGATTTTTCTGGCCACGCCGTTTTATTTCGCGTTCGGGGATGAACCCAAGCTGGTGAAGAACTCCGTGCTGGCAGTGACCTTGTTGGCGGGATTGTTCAGCGCGGTGTTGAGCGCGTCGGCGTCGCTCGCGCGGGAAATCCGCTCCGGCACTGCGTTGGCCGTCTTGTCCAAACCCATCAGCCGCGCTCAATTCGTTCTCGCGAAATACTTCGGCATCATCGGCGCGCTGACGTTGGTCACCTATATCAACACCGTGGCCGCGCTCGTGGCCGGGCGGATGACGTTCGATGCGTATGGGGAAACGGATATTCCGGCGGTGCTGATCTTCGGCGGCAGCGTGGTCGTAGCCTATCTGTTGGCGGGTTTCAGCAACTTTTTCCTGCGTCGCCCGTTCGCGAGCGATGCGGTGTTTGCGCTCACGATCATGGTCACGCTCGCGGCGGTGATCATCTTTGTTTTCACGAAACAACAACAGAGCATGGGCACGGCTTCGTATGTGGACTGGCGGATGGTTCCGGCGGCGGTCTTGATCTTGTTCGCGTTGTGGATACTGGCGGCGATTGCGCTGGCGTGTTCCACGCGATTAGATGTCATCGCCACACTGGCGATCTGCTCGGCGTTCTTTCTCGTGGGGTTGATGTCGGATTATTTGTTCGGGCGACCGGCGGAACAAGGCTCGTGGTGGGGGACGGTGCTTTACACCGTGATGCCGAATTGGCAAAACTTCTGGCTCGCTGACGCGCTGGATTCGGGGCGCAGCACGTTCCACTGGGGTTACGTGGGCAAGGCGTTCGTGTATGCCGCCTGTTATATCGGCGCGACGCTGGCCATCGCAGTGACGCTGTTCGAGGAACGAGAGTTGAGTTAACGGGTGTAGCGTTTGAATCACATGGATCGCAATACAAAAACTAAAGGTCTGGTGAACTTCCTGGTGCTGCTGGCGTTCGGCTGCGCGGTGTTTGCCGTCGGTCAGTTGGCCAACTCGCTCGCTGCGGTCGTGGCGGCGGCATTCTTGGGCTTGGGAACGCTCGTGGCGTTCGTGAGCTGGTTCCAGATGCGACTCGAAGAGCGCGAAGCTGCCGAGCGGATGGAGATTGAAGAACTCGCCCGCACCAAAACCAGTTCCACCTTGTTTGACGACAAGGAGACCGCTTTCTTCCCCGCCCGCAGTTCGCGCGAGCAGTTCGAGAAATACTTCGTCCCCGGCTTCATGGTGGTGTTGATGATCTTGGAATTCTCCGGCGCAATTCTCTTCTGGCGCGGCTTGGGCAAGGTTGATTTCACAGGCATCCCGGCGGATCGGATGATGATCGCCACGGGATTGTTCGCGGGAATGGCGTTGATCCTGTTCATGGTGGGGCGGTTCATGGTCACGATCTCGCGCGTGGAGAACAACCGCCTGCTGCGTGCGGCGTCGAACTTCGTCCTGCTCGGCTCGTATCTTTCGATCCTCTGCGCGGCAGCGATGGTCGGTGACAAGGTGGATTTCCCGAAAGCTGATCTCTATCTCGCCAAAGCTTTCAGCGTCGTCTTGGGATTGGTCGCAGTTGAAACGCTGATCACGCTGATCTTTGAACTCTATCGCCCGCGCCTCAAAGGCAAGGTCGCCCGTCCGCTTTACGATTCCCGCGTGATCGGCTTGCTCGCGCAGCCGGAAGGTCTTGTCGCCACGGCGGCGCAGACGTTGGATTATCAATTTGGCTTCAAGGTTTCGGAGACGTGGTTCTTCCGCATGTTGAAGGAGCGCATCTTGCAGGTATTGATCCTGCAATTCGCCCTGCTCATCCTTTCCACCTGCGTCGTGTTCATTGAACCGGGAGAACAGGCCTTGCTCGAACGCTTCGGCAAACCCGTTGCCAAAAGCGAAGTTCTGAATCCCGGCGCGCACCTGAAACTCCCGTGGCCTGTGGACAAGATTTATCGCTATCGCACGGAACAGATTCAGACGTTGAGCGTCGGGTTCACTCCTGAGAAGGAAGAGCATGAAGAGCGATTGGTGCTGTGGACGGTCGCACATTCCAAGGAGGAAAACTTCCTCGTGGCAAACCGCGAGCAGACATCAGCGGAGTCCGAGATCGCCGCCGCTGGCGCAAAAAAATCTCCTCCCGTCAGCCTCATCACGGTGAGCATCCCAGTTCAGTTTCAGATCACGAACCTCGTGGATTGGGTCTATAACCACGAGAACGGCGAGGAATTGCTCCAACAGATCGCCACGCGCGAAGTCGTCCGCTTTCTCGTCAGCGCGGACATCAATGAGATCATGTCTCACCAGCGATTGGAATCCGCGCAGTCATTGGAGAAACGCATTCAGGACGCCGCCAACGCTCAAAAGCTTGGCGCAAAAATCCTCTTCGTCGGCTTGCAAGACTTGCATCCACCGGTGAAGGTCGCTCCTGAATACGAGAAAGTCGTCGCCGCAGCCCAACGGCGTCAGGCCATGATCACCAGTGCCGAGGGCGAAGCCATCCGCACCAACAATCTCGCCAGCGCGCAGGCTGCGTCCGTCATCAATCAAGCCGAAGCCGCGCGCATCAAACTCGAACTCACCGCATCTGCCCGCGCTGCGGCGTTCACCAACCAGATTCCCGCCTACAACGCCGCGCCATCGGTTTATGTTCAACGTCTCTACGCGCAGACCTTCCCGCGCGCCGTGGCCAACGCCCGCAAATACATCCTTGTTTCCACCAACACCGATCACGTCATCACCTTTGATCTGCAACACAACGCCACGGACGATTTCATCCGTCAGCAGGCCGAAGCCATCAACAAGCCGAACTAAGTTTTAATTTTTATCCAACATCGCATGAAAAAAAATCTGCTCACCGTCGTCGTCAGCGCATTGCTGGCCGCGATCTTTGTGTTGATCCTGTTCGTATTCCAAGTCCGCCAGTCTGAAGTGGCCGTCGTCACGCGCTTCGGCAAACCGGTGCGGACACAGACCGAGCCTGGCGCATTCTTCCGATTGCCGCCCGGCATTGAGAGCGTCTATAAACTCGATCAACGCATCCAGAGCCTCGAAGACCCGTTCACCGAAACGCTCACCGCCGACAACAACAACCTGCTCACCACCGTTTATGTCGGCTGGCGCATCAGCGACGCGGCTGCGTTCTTCCCGAAGTTCAAGGGTGGCTCGGTGATCGAAGCAGAACGCAATCTCAAGGAAGTCGTCACCCAGGCCAAGGCTGCTGTCGTCGGCAAACATCCACTCTCGGATTTCGTCAACGCGAACCCCAAGGACCTCAAGTTTGACGCCATCGAAAACGAGATCAAAGCCATCATCCAGGAAAAGATCGCCGCCAATAACTCCGGCATCCGCATCGAATATCTCGGCATCAAAAAAATTGGCCTGCCTGAAAGCGTCACCCAGGCTGTGTTTGACCGCATGACTGCTGACCGCAAGAAACTCGCGGACAAACTTGAATCCGAAGGTCTGGCCGAAGCGCAGAAGATAAAATCTTCCGCCGACCGTGAAGCTGCGCAGAAAATCTCCGTGGCCGAAGGCGAAGCCCGCCGCATCAAAGGTGAAGGTGATGCGGTTGCTGCGTCGTTCCTGCCGGTGTTCGAGCAGAACCCCGATCTCGCCCGCGTGTTGTTGGAATCCGAGGCTTTAGAAACCACGTTGAAGGAACGCTCCATCCTCATCTTTGATTCACGCACATCACCGTTCAACCTGTTGACCGGCTCGTTCACCAACAAGCTCGCCAAGTGATCGTATGAGCAGCCACGACCATCAATCACCACAACCGCCCACGCCGATGGACAGCGGCGCGCAGGCGTTGGCCGACGCGTTGAAGAGCAGCTTTGGCATCGTCAAATTCGTGATGGCCGGGTTGTTCATCATGTTCCTCTTCTCCGGGATATTCACCGTCGGCCCGCAGGAGAAGGCCATCGTGCTCCAGTTCGGCAAACCCGTGGGCGAAGGCGAGAAAATGCTGCTCGGTTCGGGCGCGCACTGGTCGTTCCCCTACCCGATCAACGAGGTCATCAAGATTCCGATCACGGAAGTTCAGGAAGTCCGCTCGCGCACGCAGTGGTTTTTGCAGACC
>JANNAO010000170.1:0-1967 GCA_031384405.1 Verrucomicrobiota bacterium
GGATCAAAGCCGGGCGCGTAGCGACCACGCCGCAGAGAACCTCGGCTTGTTACGCCGGTTGGTCCTCAACCAACTCCGCCGCGACACCCGCTGTCAGTCCGGCATCAAGGGCAAACAACTCAACGCTTCTTGGGACCATGCTCACCTCCAATCCCTTCTCGGCTTTTAGTGCGTAGGCCCTGCAATGACTGGGTTCAAGGATTGACAAAAAATGGCTGTTCTTGAAGAATCCACCCGTTCGGGTAGCAGTACGTTTCTTCAGCGGGGTTCCCCACCCCCACCTCCTTGGCGTCTGCTGCCCGAATATTTTTTCGCTTCGGCTTGACCCAAAGGAATGGATTTCTTAACGTCTCGGTTCGCGCGGGGGCGTAGCTCAATTGGTTAGAGCGCTGCCCTGTCACGGCAGAGGTTACGGGTTCGAGCCCCGCCGCTCCCGCCACTTTTTCAAATCCCGGCCATGCCAATCCTCACCAACTCCGCCGAATATCCGGCTTGGTGATCCGGGTAATGAAACTCGAATCCTAATTCCCGTTTCAACTTCGCGTTCGATATCCGCTTATTCGTCACACCACGTTTTCGGGGCGCAGCGAAATCTTCAGTCACACTCGACGGCAGTGGTTTGCCAAGCTTCGCTGCCAGCCATTTGAAAAACTCCAACTGACTCACTGGCGCATCATCCACTGCGTTGTAAATCTCCCCCGCCCGTCCGCGCTCCAATGCAGCGATGATCGCCTGAACCAGATCATCACGATGGATCATGTTCAACATGCGGCTGCCGTCGCCCTCGATGCGCGCCTCGCCTCGCAGGAATTGTTTGAGCAGATACCCGCGTTCCGGGCCGTAAATTCCGGCAGCGCGGAGGACGATGGCTGGAAATCTTTTTTCACACCCGGCAGTGAGCAGGGCTTGCTCTGTCTCGATCAAAATTTTCGCGGTGTCGGTTGCGGGTTCAGTGGGGCTGGTTTCATCCACGAGTGAGCCGTCGTTTTGTCCATAGACCCCGGTGCTGCTGGTGTAAATGATCCGGGGTGTTTTACCTCCGGGCGCAGTGAGCCAGGCGATGAGATTTCTCATGCCTTGCAGATAAAGCTGGCGATATTTCTCCACACCGCCGCCGCCGCCGGATGCGACGCAATTCACGACCCAATCAAAATCGCGCGGCAGTTGTTTGAGCGAGTCCGGTTGTGTGATGTCGCCGCACAAAGGTGCGATGCCCGCCGCTCGAAGCGCGGCGTCGGATGACGTGGAGCGACGCATCCCAAAGACTTCATGGCCGAGCTTCACCAATTCCGCCGCCAGCGGAAATCCCACGTAGCCACAGCCAACAATCAACGCGCGCATGACAGGAGTTAAACTCAAACAAGCCGCGCGGCCAAGCTGCATCCCAGTGCCCTTGAATATGGAAGCTGAGAAAGTGAGCGCGTTCCTCGTCCTCGTCCTCGGCTTGTTGGGTTGGAATTCGAGGACGACGACGAGGACGAGCACGAGGACTATTCCCCTTGGTGAGCGGCACTTTCAGTCAAACCCGAATTCCGGCGCATGGCTTGACCCTGCCGGACGCGTTCGCTAGCTTGCGCTCCCTGATGAACAAAGAATCATTCGCGTCCTACGCACCGCAAAACGTCCTCGTCCCGATCGTCGTCGAACAGACTGGGCGCGGCGAACGGAGTTGGGACATCTATTCACGCCTGTTGGTGGATCGCATCCTCTTCCTCGGCACACCCGTGGACGACACCGTGGCCAACATCATCATCGCCCAGTTGTTGTTCCTCCAGATGGCCGACCCGAAAAAGGACGTGCATCTCTACATCAATTCCCCCGGCGGCAGCGTCACGGCGGGTCTCGCGATCTACGACACCATCCAATACATGACCTGCGACGTGAACACGTATTGCATCGGTCAAGCCGCCAGCATGGGCGCGGTGCTGCTCGCGGCGGGCGCGAAGGGCAAACGCTTTGCCCTGCCC
>JANNAO010000508.1:0-3128 GCA_031384405.1 Verrucomicrobiota bacterium
TTCTGCGACTGGATAGAAGTCCCGGCGGGCACGATGCCGGTGCTGTAACTCCACTCAAACACTTTCTTCTGCCGCTTCCGCGCAATCTCAGTGATGACTTCCTGAACCCGCAGCTCTTCGCTGGAGATGATGTAGAGAATCGGATACCGCGCACGGATCAGCGTCTCGATCTCGGATGGGAAATTCATTGGTCAGAGCTTCGGTTAAAACTTTGACCAAGGCAAATCCACTCTGTCACGCTGAGTTTGTCACTATTACCAGAGCCTTGGATGAACAATCCTGCTTTACTGCTTGACGGTTTAGTCAGGAAAAAACACTTCAATTAGCCGTGTGCGACAGCATCGGATATGCACATGATCGAGTCTGTTTTGAATCAATCCTTGAATTGAAAAGTCAATCTTACCACGATAAAAATCAATAAATGAAACTAAACACTGGGCTCCCCAGGGTAGCTCGTGCCTCGCAACCGCTGGGCTGGAGGATTGAATCCCGTTGGGATTCTCAAATTGGATTTCCGAAAGGCATTAGACTTTAATCACACCCGCAATCGCAAGCTGGCCACCATCAAGGGCGGGCCACTCGGTAGAAACACTTTGCGGCTGGAGGCGCGAGGTCTCTGAACGTGACCATCCCATTCGTGATCGTCAGCACCGCGCCGGGCACTGTGACCCAATCATTACTCAGGGTGATCGTGCGTTGGATCACATCGGTCAGGTTGGCTGTGTTCGTGATTCCACTCGGAGCGAGCCACGCGAACGAAAATGTTCCTGTTGTTGGTTCAAAACTGATGGCACTGATCTGCGGCGCAATGATGTTCTCGCTGTTCTGCGCGGTGGTGAATTGCGTCGGATGATAAGCGATGACTGTGAACTTCACGGTGCTCAGATTGGTCAGCGGACCTACGCGCACGGGCGTTCCCCATTCCGCCAGCGTCCGCCAGACTGCATTGCTTCCAGCCACGCCATTCGTCTGAATCCATTTGCGCGGGATCGCGTCCGTGTAGATCGCATACTTCACGGAGCTACCGTTGCCGTTCGCGTTAATCGCTAGGTCTAACATCAAGGCGTTCATGTCGTAGTTGCTCAACACCGTTGTGCCGGGCTTGTTCGGCAGCGCGTTGGTGTGCGTTTTGAAGAAATTATAGATGTTGGTCAGCGTCGTGAAGTTCGTGGTCACTGTGTGTCCGCCATTACCGGCAGCCACTTGATACGGCACTCCCAGGGTCGCTAGGTTTGTCGCCAACCGCTGCGCTTGATAAACATACCACGCGGCATCGTTGGTGTTGTAACTCAAGAACACTGGCGCAGTCGCAGCCGTGGTCATGTAATACGGCGCGCCTTGCATCTGCCACACGAGAAGGTTCGTGGTCGTCGTTCCCCACGCCCCTACGAAACGACTGTAGATGTCCACTTGCGTCCCGATTGGATCACCCGTGATCGTTCCGCCTGAGTGGGAATAATCATAGATGCCCGAACCCAGCAGCACGCCTTGCACGCGACTTCCCAGCGCCGTCGAATAGCCTGCTGAATCAATCGTGGTCGCTGCCAGATCGCCGGCTGCGAGTGATCCTGCCGTTGCTCCGCGAGAGAATCCGTGGATGGCGATGTTGCCGGAAAGTCCCACGGTCGCGCCCACCTCGCGCAACACTCGCACGGAGGATCGCACCTTCTTGATCGTGTCGGGATTCACCTCGAACCCGCTGTAAAGTGACGGTGATCCCCAGGTGCGATATTTCGGATGGTCAGCCATTGCCCAAGCGATTCCCGCTGCGGGTGCGCCTTCCAAAATCGTGTCCGTGGTGCCGGTGAAAGCATTGCCATTATTCATCCGATCATTCTCGTTGCCTTGGTAACTGTTCGAGGTGGAAAATTCCATGATGATCGGGATCGCTCGCGATGGTTGTGAGGGATAGGCGATGTCCATGCGCAGTTCCGCGCCGGAATCCGACCCGCTATAAACCGTGGGGTCATTGAGGTAATACGGCACATTGCGCATAAGCCGGTAACCTTCGCAAAGGATGTAGCACTTGTTCTTCGAGGCGATGAGTCCAATCGAACCGGGAAAGGTCGTCGCGCCGATCTCATTGCGAATTTTCAGCACATCGGCGTTCAGGAACGGTGACGTGGCTTTGATGTGATTGGTGTAATCCAACGTCACCACGCGGAAACCATTGGTTGTGAAACTGGAGATGATGGCCGCGTCGGACTCCTGCCCGATCCGCTCACAAGTGAGGTTTTTGAGATAGACGACCAGAGATGGAGGCGAAACCACGGGGTTCGGCTCGATCACGGTGGCGGTGATCGCACCGCCCGTCGCGGCACTGGTCCAAGACACAGCCCGCGCGGCTGGGATCAATCCAACAAACAGAATTGTGATCAGGAAAAATTTAAGGCGAAGGATGTTCATCGTGTTGCCAGAAGGATGCAGACAACAGTTCTTCTGGCATGACGAAGTTTTTCTGATTCACGCCGCAGAGGCAACCAGGTTCTTTGCCAGGGCAGAGGCGTCTAAATCCGTTTGGATTTGGGCGGTTTTCATTAACACCGTGGCTTTAGCCTAATGCCTTTCGGGCATTCGTTCTTAGAATCCCAAAGGGATTCAATCCTCCAGCCTGGGGTTGCGAGGAACGAGCTACCCCAGGAAACCGGCAACAACGATCCCTACCCCAACGGGGTTGCATCATCCGTTTGTTCACGGGACTTCAACCCTTTCAGGGTTGATGACTCTTTGACTCTTTACCCTGGGTAGCTCCCAGGGCTAGATGATTCAACCCCGTTGGGGTTGGCGAGGAGTGACGCAACACTGGTTTTATTCGTTCTGTCGCAAATTCTATTTCCGAATGGCATCAGGTTTAAGCAATGGCTGCCACATTCCAACGCGCGTCAGGCTTTGGTTTCCCTTTCCTGTTTTTCGTGGTTGAAAGGAATTGTTCCGACGGTTGCGACTGAAACTGCCGCGCACACGGGAGAATCGTCGTCGTTCTCGTCCTCGTCGTCGTCCTCGAATTTCCACCGAACAAGCCGAGGACAAGGACGCGAACGACGACGAGGACGAAAGTTGAGCGGCACTTGCACTCTACCCGGCTCTGCAGGGCCTACGCACTAAAAGCCGAGAAGGGATTGGAGGTG
>JANNAO010000510.1:0-3626 GCA_031384405.1 Verrucomicrobiota bacterium
CATCGGCATCATCATCTTTTTCATGACGTTCATGCTGCCGAAATTCATGACGCTGTTCGGCAACATGGCGGTGCAGCTTCCTGCGTCAACCCAGTTGCTCATGGACATCAGCAAACTCTTCACAGGCTACTGGTGGTTGATGTTGATTGTGCTGGGCGCAGCGATTCTGGCATTCCGCCGTTTTCAAAACACGGAGGAAGGCAAACACAAGATTGACGAGTGGAAGATGAAGATGCCCGTGTTCGGCAAGGTGATGAAGTTGAATCTCTATGGTCAGTTCGCGCGCACACTCTCGACGTTGCTGGAGAACGGCGTGCCCGTTCTCACGGCGTTGAAGATCACAGAACAAGTGCTTTCCAACCGCGTCATCAAGGAAGCCACAGCCAAAACGCGCGAAGCCGTGACGGACGGCAAGACGCTCGCGCAACCGCTGGCCGCCAGCAAAATCTTCCCTCAACTCATGGTGGACCTCGTCCGCATCGGCGAAGAAACCGGCGACGTGCCCGGCGCGTTAAAGAACGTGGCGGACACTTATGAGAACGAATTGAACCTCGCCCTGCGCGTGATGACGAACATGATCGAGCCCGTGATGATCGTGGCGATGGCAGGCGGCGTGGGCTTCCTGTTGTTGAGCGTGTTATCCGCGATGTTCTCGCTCATCTCAAACGTCGGCAGCTCGATGGGAGGAAGATGAAATTGGTGAACAAGAAAGCTCAAGACTATCCAATGCCTCCTGTTCAATGTGGAGCTTGGAAAAACATTCAACGCTCAACATTCAACGCCCAACATCCAAATCCGCGCGAACGCGCCCCCTTCGACGTTGAATGTTGGAAGTTGAATGTTGAATGTTCCCCCGCCCCATCGCCCATCGCCCATCGCCTTCGCGCCTTCACCTTGATCGAAATCATGATCGTGGTTGCGATCATGGGACTCATCGCGGCCATGAGCGTTCCGACTATTTATCAGATCGCGAAGAAAGAAGGAATGCGCCGCGCCATCAGCGATCTCAAAGACGTTTGTTCCAATGCCCGCGCGCAGGCGATCTTCAGCGGCAAACCGACGAGCGTCATGTTTCATCCCACGGAACGCCGCTTTGAAGTCAGCGGCAGCAGCGGCGCCGCAGCGACTAATCCTGAGACGGGCGAAGAGCGTTCCACACCCGGACCCGCGCCCGGCACAGGTTTGACCGGCATCATCCCGGACGACGTCACATTGGAAATGCTTGATGTGAACATGTTCGAGTACAAAGATTCCGAGTGGACGGTGGTGAGGTTTTCCGAAATGGGCACGAGCGATGAGATGACCATCATCCTGCGCGACGCCGACAACAAGTATCGCAAACTCACGCTGGAGGCGACCACGGGACTGCTGTTGGTGGGCGACCTCACGAGGGATTTGATACGATGAAGTTAATTCCCACCCACGCAGCACGGACCACGCACCACGCCTTCTCCCTCATTGAAGTCATGGTCGCGCTCGCCATTTTTTTCATGGCTGTGTTTGCGATCCTCGGCCTGATGTCCACGCTGTTGCAGAACGCGCGCATCTTCCAAAAAATCAAACCGCCCGAAGCGAAGATGGTGTTTGCGTATCAGTCTTCCATCACGAATAAGGTGATCGAAGGCTCAATCAGTATTGAATTCAGCGAGATGGCGGATTTCGGTGATGAATTCCGCGACTACTCGGCAGAGGTCGAGGCATACCCGAACGAGATGTACACGAACGGACTTTGGGATGTACAGTATCGCGTGCTCAATCGTCGCACCGGACGCGTGGAATCCAGTTTCACCACATTCCAATTCGATCCTTCGACCAAGAGCAAATCACTCAGCGGAGGCGGATTCAAATGAACTTGCTGCCGCAAAAGGACCAAACCGGTTCAACGCATACAGCTTTCAGCGAAGGTTGGGGAAACATTCAACATTCAACATTCAACGCCCAACGTTCAAGGGCGCATGATCGCGCTGCGTTCGATGTTGAATGTTGGAAGTTGAATGTTGAATGTTCCTTCGCTCCTAAATCGCCTCGCCTTTGCCGCGCTTTCACCTTGATCGAAATCATGATGGCCATGGCCATCTTCAGCATGGTCGTCACCGCCATCTACGCGACGTGGACGCTCATCATCAAGTCCGCCAAGATCGGCCAGGAAGCCGCCGCGCAAGTTCAGCGCGAGCGCGTGGCCTTTCGCACGTTTGAAGATGCGCTCGTGTGCGCTCGGTCGTTCCAAGCGGACTTGCAGCACTACAGTTTCATCGTGGAGAACGGCTCCGCACCCACGCTGAGTTTCGTGGCGCGATTGCCGGAATTTTTCCCCCGCAGCGGTCGCTTCGGAGATTTCGACGTGCGCCGCGTGACGTTCTCCCTGGAAAACGGCACCGATGGTCAGCAGCAATTGGTTCTACGCCAGACGCCGATCTTGATGGAGACAGACGAGACCGAGGAGCAATATCCCTTCGTGCTGTCGCGCAATGTCTCCAAGATGGAATTTGAACTCTGGGACGGGCGCAAAGGCAAATGGGTGGACGAATGGACGACCACGAACGAAATCCCCAGCATGATCCATCTCACGCTGACGTATTCGCGGCACAATCCCGACAAACCTTACGCGACACCGCAGACAGAAGTCGTCAGTCGCGTGGTTGATATTTCTTCCACGATGGTGCCCGGTGGTTTTCAACGCAGAGGACAATCCACAGGCGCGACCAACGCGCCAAACTCTCCTCCCGGCGGACAAAGACTCCAATGAATCTCGCCACGCGCCAGAACCTCCACACACGCGGCATCGCGCTCATCATCGTGATGATCTGCATCGCGGTGCTGGCGATCCTCGCGGCGGGCTTCGCATATTCGATGAAGGTTGAAACGCGCCTTCACATGAACGCCAACGCCGAGGGCGACATGCTCGCCATCGGCATCGGCAGCATCCACAAGGCGGTTGCATTGCTCAACCTCCGAGACCCAAGTGAACCGTCCGATGCGTTGAATCAAAAGTGGGCTGGCGGCCCCGGCAGTTCGATGACCAGCAACCTGCTCGCTGTCGTTACTCTCGATCCGAACACCAAGATTGTGGACATGGAACGCCGCGCCAACATCAACATGGCCGACGAACGATTGATGGGTCTGGCGATGACATTGATCGGTGTGGACGCAGCCGACTCCGGTCCGATCTCGTCCTCCATCCTCGACTGGATTGATCAGGACAAAAATGAACGACCCAACGGAACAGAGAGCGACTACTACGAAACCCTTGATCCGCCTTACCAAAGCAAAGACGCGCCAGTGGACGACCTGACCGAACTGCTTCTCGTGCGCGGCGTCTCGCAGGAAATTTTCTGGGGCGGCATGGCGACGAATCATCAGCCCGCCGCTTTCCAATCCAAGCTGGGGATGCAACGCGGCAATCAACCCGCCATGTATCCTGTGGGCCTCGCGGACTTGTTCTGCCCGCTCTCCGCCGGTCAGATCAACATCAACACCGCGCCGCGAGAGGTTCTTCAAATGATTCTCAACGGCGACGAAGCGGCAGCAGACCGCATCATTGCGTGCCGCGCCGGGCCTGATGGCGCGGATGGAACGGGCGACGATGTGCCGTTCAGAAACCCTGGAGAAGGACTGCAATGCGCGCA
>JANNAO010000522.1:0-5789 GCA_031384405.1 Verrucomicrobiota bacterium
CCCGGTTGAAACCGGGTGCTAATGAGAGGCCGAGGTTTGCCAGACTGGAATTCAACCGATAGGGATGATTCTATGCCACTACATTCATACACGCGCTGTTGGTTGCACATCGTTTGGGCCACCATCGAGCGCCGCCCGTTATTGCCGAAGCCTGCGGCGGCAAAGCTGTCAGAGCATTTGCATGATTACGCAAAAGAGAAAGGCATCTACATGAAGATCAACTTCGTGAATGCCGACCACACGCATGTCTTGATAGATTTGCCCGCGAGCAAGGCAATGGATGAGGCTGTTCAATTGCTCAAAGGCGAATCATCACATTGGGTGAACGAGAACAATCTCATTCCGGGAAAGTTTGGCTGGCAACGCGGTTATGGGGCGTTCTCGGTTTCGCATTCCGGAGTGGATGATGTTTGCGGATACATCGCGAAACAGGAAGATCATCACCGAAAGAAGACTTTTGCGGAAGAATTGAAACAATTTGTCGAACGCTATGGATTGACCTGGCACGAGGAGGAAAACCGTTGAAACGGTTTTCCCATTCACATCGCACTTACACCCGGCTGAAGCCGGGTGCTAATGAGAGTTGGATTGGCGCGAACCAATTGTTCGCCACGATGGAAATTTGAAATGATCGTCAAACGCAAAGCACTGAATCTGTTCGAGCGGCTTTACCTGCCGGCCATCATCGGCGGGTTCAAAGTCACGTTGCGCCACCTCTTCAAAAAGAAGGTGACGATGCAGTATCCCGAGGAGAAATGGGTCGTGCCGCAAGGTTATCGCGGTGCGCCGTATCTCGTGAAAGATCAGGAAGGCAGCACCAAATGCGTGAGCTGCCAGCTTTGCGAATTTGTTTGTCCGCCCAAGGCGATCAAGATCACGCCGCCCGGTCCGGCAGGTCAGCTCGCGGATCGTCCGAACGCGGAGAAGATGCCGAAGGAATTCGAGATCAATATGCTTCGGTGCATCTTCTGCGGCTTCTGCCAGGAAGTCTGCCCCGAGGAAGCGATCTTCCTGCAAAAGGATTATTCGCTCACCGGCACGAGCCGCGCGGAGATGATTTACAACAAAGAAAAACTCCTCGCCCTCGGCGGCACGCACGCCGGTATCCAGAAATGGAACCACAAAGCTGAAGAAGCGAAGACGCAGGAGAATTTTCCGGTGAAGGTCTAGGCAACAACGATGGCAACCGACATCCTATTTTACGTCCTCGCAGCACTGACGCTGATTTTCGGCGCGCTCGTCGTCGCGAATCCGTTCAGCCGCAACCCGATCACGAGCGCGATGTTCCTGGTGCTGACGATCATCTCGATGGCGGGATTGTTCGTGTTGCTGCACGCGTTCTTCCTCGCAGCGGTGCAGGTGCTGGTTTACGCGGGCGCGGTCATGGTGCTGTTCCTGTTCGTCATCATGTTGCTTGATCTGAAAGAAGAAGAGCGGCGCAAAGTCAAAAAACTCGGCCTCGTCGCGGGACTGGCTTCCGTGGGCACGATCGTCGTCATCTTCGTCCGCTCGCTGTTGGCAACGCACCCCGGCAAAGACCTGACGAATCCCACTGCTGTCGGTGACACCGCCACGCTCGGCAAGATGCTGTTCACGAATTACCTGTTGCCGTTTGAGATCGTTTCCATCCTGCTCCTCGTGGCGATGGTGGGGGTGATACTCCTGAGCAAGAAGGACCTGAAATAGCCGCGAAAGAACGCAAAGAACACATAGAAAGGAGAATCAAACATGCAAACCAAAACCATCAACGACTTGTGCGATATTGTGAGGCAGACAGCGTATGACATCCACGTCTATCACAGTAACGGACACCTGGAGAAAGTTTATGAGAATGCTTTGGCGAATCGGCTGCGGAAAGCCGGCTTCGACGTGAAGCAGCAACATCCGCTCAAAGTCCATGACGAAGACGGAACAATCATCGGCGAATACTTTGCCGACTTGCTGATTGATGGTCGCCTCATCGTTGAGTTGAAGGCCGCCAAAACCATCGCTGACGAACACGTCGCACAAACGCTCGGCTATTTGAAAGCGTCGCGCATTGAACACGGCTTGCTGATCAACTTTGGCTCGTATCGTTTTGAGATTCGTAAGTTTGTCTTGAGCCAGGGCAAGGCAAGCGAGGAAAGTTCAGGCAAATTTGCCTGTCTTTTGCCTTTCGTCTCTGTGTTCTCTGCGTTCTTTCGCGGCTAAAAAATATAATGAATGTTGGCCTTGAACATTATCTGATCGTCAGCGCGCTGTTGTTCGCGCTCGGACTGCTGGGCGTCATCACGCGGCGCAACCTGCTCGTGATGTATATGTCGCTGGAGTTGATGCTCAACTCGGCAAACCTCGCGCTCGTTTCCTTTTCGCGGTTCAACGACAACCTCAACGGTCAGGTGATGGTGTTCTTCATCATCACCGTGGCGGCGGCGGAAGTGGCGGTCGGCCTCGCGCTGATCGTCGCACTCTACCGCAAGCGTCAGTCCGCGCACGTTGAAGACCTGACCTCGATGAAATACTGACGGATGAAACTCGAAGCGTTACCCTGGCTGATCTTGTTCCTGCCGCTGCTCGCGGCGGGCGTCATCACGCTTTTCACCCTGCGCAACAAGGCGGTCAGCGCAACCTTGTCCATCGGCGCGATCGTCACGGGCTTCGTTCTCACGCTCGCAGTAATTAAGCTCGGCGGCTGGGACGCGCGGGAACTTTCCGTCAACTGGCTTTCCATCGGCAGCCTGAACGTGGACTTCGGCCTCAAGCTCGACGCGCTTAGTTTGATGATGTTGCTTATCGTGACCGGCGTCGGCAGCGCGATCCATATCTACTCTTACGGCTACATGCAACACGACCCGGGGTTCTCGCGATTCTTCGCGTGCCTGAGCCTGTTCACGTTCTCGATGCTTGGCATCGTGCTCTCAAACAATTTCCTCCAGATGTTTATCTTCTGGGAACTGGTCGGCGTGTCGAGCTACCTGCTCATCGGGTTCTGGTTCGAAAAACCCAGCGCGGCGGACGCTTGCAAGAAAGCTTTCATCACGAATCGTCTTGGCGACTTTGGTTTCATCTTGGGAATCCTGATGATCTTTACGATGGCGGGTTCGTTGAACTTCTCGGCATTGCAATCAGGTGAAACCATTGCTGCGCTTGGCGGCGCAGCAACACTTGCCGGCCTCCTGATCTTTTGCGGCGCAATGGGCAAGTCCGCGCAATTCCCGTTGCACGTCTGGTTGCCGGACGCGATGGAAGGCCCGACGCCTGTCAGCGCGCTCATCCACGCCGCGACGATGGTGGCCGCCGGTGTTTACATGCTTTGCCGCGTGTTCTTCATCTTCACGCCGGACGCGCTCACGGTCATCTCATGGGTCGGCGGATTTACCGCCTTGCTCGCCGCGCTCATTGCCGTTCAGCAAAACGACATCAAACGCATCCTCGCTTACTCAACGCTTTCGCAGCTCGGCTACATGGTCATGGGCGTGGGGTTGGCTGCTCCCGAAGCGGGCATGTTCCATCTGACCACGCACGCGTTCTTCAAGGCACTGCTGTTCCTCGGCGCAGGTTCGGTGATTCACGCAATGCACCACGAGCAGGACATCTGGAAAATGGGCGCGCTCCGCAAGAAAATGCCAGTGACCTATTGGACGTTCATGGTCGGCACACTGGCGTTGGCGGGCGTGTGGCCGTTGAGCGGGTTCTTCTCCAAGGATGCAATTCTCGCTGCCGCGCAACATCACAGCTTGCCGTTGTTCATTCTCGCAGTCGGCGTCGCGGGCTTGACGACGTTCTACATGTTCCGCTTGGTATTCGTGACATTCTTCGGCGAAGCGAAATCGCATGGCGTGGATCACGCGCACGAATCACCGGGCGTCATGGTCTGGCCGCTGCGCGTTCTGGCCATCTTGAGCATTGTTGCCGGTGTTATCGGCATTGAAGCTCTATTCGCCGATGCATTGAAACCGGGCGGCGAACATCCGCACGGCGTGTTGGCTCAATTGATTTATCCATTCCAACACGCGCCAGTCGCAGCGTGTAGCGGACTAGCTGCGTTTGCGGTTGGTTTGATTGCCGCGTGGAAAATTTATACGAACGCCAAAAGCGATCCATTGCCTGCCAAGCTCGGTATCTTCTCCAAGCTGATGGCGAACCGCTTTTACTTCGACGAGATTTACGAAGCCACCGTCATCCGCATTCATGACACCATCGCCACGATCTCCGACTGGATTGATCGTTGGATCGTGGAAGGCTTCTGTGTCGGTCTCGTGCGTGGTGGAACGGATTTGACGGGCCGCGCGCTGCGTCTCGTCCAGACTGGCAATCTCCAGACCTACTCCTTCCTATTTGTGCTCGGCGTGGCCGTGGTTCTGTGGTTCGTGCTCGGAAAATGATGCCACGATTCGCCAACAACAAAGCTCTGACCAAGGCCCGCCCGGCCTCGCGGAAGATTGTCGCTACACCGTCGCGACAATTGTCGCGCAGTGCCGCAGTTTCGCCCAAAGCTTTGTTGTCGGATGTGCGCGAACTCATTCTCGCAACGCGTGAAGGCGTGGCGCGCACGGTCAATGCCGGGCTTGTGACGCTTTACTGGCAAATCGGTGCGCGCATCCGCAAAGACATCCTGAATGAGAAGCGGGCAGAGTATGGTGAACGAATTGTGCACGCAATGAGTGCACAATTGGAAAAAGAGTTTGGAGCAGGCTTCACGCGACGAAACCTTTTCAACATGATCCGGTTCGCCGAGGTTTTTCCTGATCCCAAGATTGTGCACGCACTGCGTGCACAATTGGGTTGGACACACTTTCGCCAGATCATTTACATCGAAGACCCGCTCAAGCGCGACTTTTACGCTGAGATGTGCCGCATCGAAAATTGGAACACGCGTACACTCGCGAAGAAGATCGGTTCAATGCTTTTCGAGCGCACTGCCATCTCCAAGAAGCCGGACAAACTCATTCGCAAGGAACTCAAAGCCCTTCGCGAAGAAGACCAACTCACGCCTGATCTGATTTTCCGGGATCCTTACGTGCTGGATTTTATCAAGCTCAAGGACACCTACAGCGAGGGCGATATTGAGGCGGCGATCCTGCGCGAGATCGAATCGTTCATTCTGGAACTCGGCGCGGGTTTTTGCTTCGTCGCGCGCCAGAAGCGGATGCAGATTGATGACCGCGATTACCATCTCGACCTGCTGTTTTATCATCGCAAGCTGCGCCGCTTGGTGGCGATTGATCTGAAGCTTGAGGAATTTGTCGCCGGTGACAAGGGGCAGATGGAACTCTATCTCAACTGGCTCAAGAAAAACGAGCAGGGTGTGGACGAAGCCCCGCCGCTCGGCATCATCCTTTGCGCGGGCAAGCGGCACGAACACGTTCAACTCCTCGGCATGGAACGCGACGGCATCCACGTTGCCAGCTATGTCACGAAGCTGCTGCCGAAGAAACAACTCGAACGAAAACTGCACCAAGCGGTGCGACTCGCGCGAGCGCGGTTGGAGAATCAGAAACTCAGTAAAGCATGACGACGTTGACCTTAATCTTTGCACTGCCGTTGCTCGCTGCAATTGCGCTGGTGTTTGTGCCGCGCAACTTTGCCGTCATCATGCGCGCCGTGGCGGTGGGCGTGACGTTTGTTACGATGCTGCTGGCCGTGCTGATGTTCTGGCAGTTCAACAGCGCGACGGCGGACGCGAACGGCTACAAGTTCGTCAGCACGAGTCCCTGGCTGGGCGCGGAATCGCTCGGCATCGCCTGCAAGTTTGGCGTGGACGGCTTGAACGTCGGGCTGGTGTTGATGGGCGCAATCGTGGCATTCGC
>JANNAO010000525.1:0-19104 GCA_031384405.1 Verrucomicrobiota bacterium
AAAACCACTTCTCTTGTGACCATTTGCCAAAATAAATACCCGCGTTGTTCACAAATGTGGCTATAGGCTCTTGCACATGGCACACGGCACCAACTGGAGTGTTGGAATACGATCCGCCGCCGAACGCACCAGCCGAAAACCATTGTGTGTAAGTCCCAAACCATGGATCTGATTGGAGTCCGTTGTATGACTCAATAGTTTCAATAAGAAACCACCCACTCGCTCCAGAGAAACTTAGGACGGCGGAATTGGTTGGATAGGTAGTCAAACCTCCATGCACGCCCCAAGAAAAATATCCCGCCACATTCGTACAGTTTCGCAAATGTGACACTCCGTTGGTTGCATAGTGAATTGAACTTGGGGAGACGCCAAGAGCATGGAGGGTGTTAGTCGCGTCGGAAGCAAATACTATTTCTGTGTATCCAATCGTAAAATCCTCCCGAATATCATCGAAGTAATAATCCGTGTTCGCGTATCCAGATTGGTTCGCACTGATTTCAACAGTCGTTTGGTTCGTCCGAGCGAATGTCGCCACCTTGTCTATGTATCCCTTGCAATCGTTGGTTGAACCCATGTTGATACTTGTCAAAAACGGCCGAATTCCTGGGGTTTTGCTATGCAACACCACCTGAAGACTCCCCATCGTGTATTCGTTTGAATTAACAATCGAAGGCATCTCGATAAAGGTGACAATGTATTGAGGATGCTTGGTCGGGTTGTTGGTCAACCACGTCAGGTACGGCGTTAGGATTTCATTCGTAAACACGACACTCGTGGTGACCTCATTCGTCGTGCAACCGACTCCCAGCACGTTTGCCCCGCTAACCATCGGGCGATTGGTGCGGTAGTAATTCATCACCCACGCGCTTGCTGCGGAGTTGGTGTTGTAGATCAGCAGCAAATCTTTGCTCACGTCCACCGGGTATTGCACGAGCGGTGAGAACACTCCAGCCAACGTGTGATCTCCTCCAGCCGCGATCATCTTCACGTTGCTGAGTATCGGCGTATTGGTTTGTCCACCACTGTTTGCTCCCCAGCTCACCACCGTGCCGTCGTTCTTGAGTGCGACGGAGTGTCGCCAACCCGCTGCTATCGCCATCACGTTGCTCAAGCCCGCTGGCGGTGTGCATTGGCCGGAGTTGTTAAAACCCCAGCCCACGATTGTTCCGTCTGACTTCAAGGCCAGACTATGTTGCCCGCCTGCGGCCACGGCCACCACATTGCTCAAGCCGCTGGGCACGTTCGTTTCGCCGCTGCCGTTGTAGCCCCAACTCACCACCATTCCGTCGCTTTTGAGAACAACGCTGTGCAATCCGCCAGCGGAGATCATTGTCACATTGCTCAATCCCGCAGGCGCGTTCGTCATCGTGTAACCAATGCTCGTGTTGCCATATCCCCACGCCGTCACTGTTCCGTTGGTTAGCAGCGCAAGGTTGTGATTCCAGCCAGCGGCAATAGCTGTTACTCCCGCAAGATTTGTCGGCGTCCAGTTCGCGTCTCCCTGTCCCCACGTCGTCACCGTGCCGTCGCTTCGCAACGCGAGGCTGTGTTCGTAGCCTGCCGCAACTGAAATTGCGTTCGTCAAATCCGTCGGAACACTCGCCCAATTATGCCCCCACTGCACTACGCCGCCGTCTTCTTTCACCGCAACCGAATGAAATTCTCCTGCCGCTATCGCCAGCGTGTTGGTCAATGCAGGATACTCAATTTGCCCGTCGCTGTTGTTTCCCCACGCAGCGGTTGATCCTACCTTCGGCAATGAAACAACTCGTACCGTCCACGCATCCGATTGATTCGTGCCAGCGGGATTTGAAACCTTCACCATGTAGTCTGCGTTGGCGGGGTTTGTTTGCCAGAGCGGAAACCATGTGGGAGTGATGTTGTAAGTCTGGTTGGTAGCACCCGTGACTGCGACGCCGTTGGTGAACCATTGATAGCGCAACGGATAGCGATCCATTGCCAGCGCAGTCGCGTGAGCAGCCATTCCGAATACAGTGGTGACTCCGTTGGTGATCCAGTTGGTGCTGGGCGCAAGCGGGACGGTATTGGTAATCACCGGCGGACCAATCAACGTCAGCGGTGCTACGCCACTCGTGACGGAACCTGCGCCCGTAGATATGACCACCGTGTAGCCTCCTACGTTGTTGGTGGAAATGTTGTTCACGGTGAGTGTCGCGTTGGTCTGGCCAGTGATGTTCGTGCCGTTAAATTGCCACTGATACTTCACCCCGGCAAGGCCAAGCCCCAACGACGTGTAAGTTACATTCGCACCGGGCAATTCAGGTCTGCCCGCTGGCGATTGTAATATGAGAGGCAACTGGCGGCCTGAACGGATGGCAAGATTGTGATTATCTCCCGCAGCAATCGCCGTCACGTTGCTCTGCAAAAATCCCGGTGTTGGCATATCACCCCACGAAATAACAGAACCATCACTTCGTAACGCCATGCTGTGATAACCGCTGGCCGCAATCGCAATCACATTTGATAAGCCGCTCGGAACAATGCTTTGCCCTGCTTGTGCGGTCAGAAAACTGTAAGGATCATTCGTTGTTCCCGCTCCCCACGCCACCACTGTGCCGTTGGCTTTCAACGCCAGCGTATGCCATGCACCCGCTGCCACAGCCACCACATTGCTCAGGCCGCTCGGCACGTTCGTCACGTTCCAACCAAACCCGGGATAACCCAAACCCCATGACCGCACTGTTCCGTTGGTCAACAACGCCACAGTGTGATCCCATCCGGCCGCTATCGCCTTTGCCCCTGGCAAACCCGCAGGCACAAGCGTGTGCGGCTCGCTGTTGGTCGCGTAATAACTCCATGTCGCGATTGAACCATTGCCAAACAACGCCACGTCGTGATCCGCGCCTGCGGCCACGGAAACAATATTCGTCCATGCCGTAGGAAAACTTGCAGGCGAAAACCCAAACTCCGTCCACCAATCTCCCCACACCGATACCGTGCCGTTATTTCTCAAGCCAAGCGTGTGAAACGACCCTTCTCCGAGCGCCATTACATTGGTCAGTCCCGATGGCACATTTGTTTGTCCGAAAGTGTTGTCACCCCACGAAATCACAGTCCCATCGTTCAGCAAGGCCGCGCTGAAATTATGTCCCGCAGCAATGGCTTTCACATTCCGCAGGTCGCTCGGCACGGTGCATTGCCCGTCCGAGTTGTCACCCCAAGCCACGACCATCCCGTCGCGCGGATTGGTTGAGTTCGTCCCGCCGTTGTATTCCTGCAAGTTCGTCTGCCAGTCACCATCGGGATCATCACCAGCGTCATTCACCAACGGATTCAACCCATTGTTCACCTCCCAGGCATCCGGCATCAAATCACCGTCCGTGTCATTCGTGCTGACCAGCGTCTTGCTCACCAGCTTTTCATACGCATCCGTCAATCCGTCGGAGTCCGTATCGTTCGTCGTGCCGAGAATGTAAAACGCCCGCGCGCTCGGTTGGTTCGTGTATTGATACGTCGCGCAAGTCGGCCCGCGTTCCAGCCACTCCCATTGCGTGTTCGTGCCGCCAAGAAAATTCGTCGTCGTGAAGATGTCCACAGGCCCGTTCGTTCCCTGCACGTCAAACGTCACCGTCCAACCCTGATTCGTCACAAACTCGCAGGTGGTGTTCGTGATGTAGATCGGGCTGTTGGTTTCGCAAGTTGAAAGCGGTGTCATCATCCGCAGCATCGCACCGCCACTGCCGTCGCCTTCGGGCTCAAGCAACGCCTGTGCTTCCTTCAACGCTTTCCTCTCCGCCCGACGTTTTGCCAACGCCTCCACTTCCTCCGCCGGAATCGCTCCCAGCAGCGTGCTCTTTTTGACGCCCGTATAAAACAGACCGGCCTGCTGCGTCGTCATCGGCCTGCGATAACAACTGAACTCCTCAAACTCACCGCCCGCCGTTTCACCACCTAAAACCGAACTGCCCAGCACCAGACCCGCATAGGTTGGCGGCAACGCCATCGTCACATCGCCCTCCGCCACCAACGCCTCATCCACATACAACGCCGTGCCCTTCGTCCCGTAGTTCAACACCACCCAATGCCACTCACCCGCGCTCCACAAGATGTCTGATCTCAGAATCACTTCACTATTTGCACCCATGAGCAACAAAGAATTTCCATCCGGCGTAACCTGCAACGACCAACCCACCGCCGCGTCCTGCGATCCCAACACCACCAAATCCACCAACCGCGCCGGCACGCCCGGCTCACTTCCCGGCTTCACCGCGCCACTCGACCAATACGGTTTGAACCAAAATCCCACCGAACCGAAATTACACGCCACATTCAAGTTCCCAAGTTCGTTGAGTGCAGGCACAACAAACGGAGTCACGTTATTGCGCGCCCGTTGCAACGCATAACCCGACCACGACTCCACCAACGTCCCCGCCTCTGTCTGCACCGTTTCACTGCGTTCCTTCCCGAACCAATACGCCTCATCAAACCGATTGTGATAAAGTCCCAACGCCATCGAAGGCAACGCAGGCATCGGCACACGCGGCTCGGCATGGACAGAAAATTCAAAGACCAAACACACGACCAACGCGTTTATCAATGTCCGAAAGAGTCTGGGCTTCATTTTATTGTGGGAGAGTGTTTCGGGTTGGTTGACAAGCATCGTATTCCGAATTCAGAAGAAACCCTAACGGCAGGCCGAATAGTGTCAAGCCTGCGAAATGGGCAAGTCATCGCCTCAGAACATTGTTGGACCTGTGATCAGAAAAATCCGCTATCAGCGCGATATGACACAGGCAATGCTGACTGCCCGTTGTTCGCGTGTTGGCTGGGATGTCGGAGAAAATACAATTGCAAAAATAGAAGCGCAAATCCGCTGCGTTACCGACAAAGAACTTGTCAGCCTTGCGAAGGCATTGGGCATTCCACTCGAAAAACTATTTCCCTGACCTCACACTGCGCCAGCAGGTTCAGCAACAACGGTGGACGTCGTTTCAACAGCGGCAGCCGGTTGAGCGACGGCGGGAGCGTTGGCGAGTTCGGTGATGCGGATGCCGAGATGGTCTTCCACCAACACCACTTCACCGCGCGCCACGAGCTTGTGGTTGGCGCGAAGTTCCACGGGAGTTCCGGCGAGTTTGTCCAGTTGCACGATGGAGCCGGCGGCCAGCGCGAGCACGTCACGCATCGGCAACTGGCATGAGCCGAGTTCCACGGTGAGCGTCACGGGCAGGTCCATCAGGATGTCGAGATTGGTGTTCATAAAAATTCAGGAGGCCAGTGCGTTCAAAACTTCCACGGCCCAATGTTGGTCGCGCGTGCCGAGGCGCGCATTGAAGCGCGGCACTCCGCCCAGTTTCACTTGGACAAGACTTGCGGCATTGGCGGAGATGGGAAGCACATCGCCCACTTTCAATTGTTGCAACTCGCGCGCGGTGATCATCGGGCCGGGTAATACTGCTGTGACGGGAATGGCGACGTGATCGAGCGCGGGATTCCACGCAGCGGGCTTGGATGGCGTGGCGGTCGGAAGCGGAGTCTCGACGGGCGGCTTGAGTTCGGCGCGGATGATTTGCAGGATGGGTTCAACCGTCGAGAACGGCAGTGCGATGCGGATTTTCCCCGCTGCGTCGCCGATGCGTGCGTCGAACGCGACCACCAGCATCGTGCTGTCTGGCGGGGACGTTTGGAGGAAGCGCGGATCGTTTTCGTTTCCGATCAAGGACGACTTGAGTTCCTTGCCGATGTTCCAATGCGCGCACCACGCTTCAGTGAGCAAGTGCGTGATCTGGCCGAGCAGCGCGATCTCGATCTCAGTTAATTCGCGCGACGGGATGTCCGCCGCACCGGGTCCGCCCATGAGCCGATCCAGCAGCGAGAGCGCGAGGGACGGCGTCATTTCCAACACGCCGACGCCGCGCAGGGGTTCGACCTTGAACAACGTCAAGTGCGTGGGCTGCGGCATCTCTCCGGCGAATTGTCGGAACGTAGGCGTGTTCAATGCCTCGAGCTTGAGTTCAAAATCCGTGCGGAACAACACCGCCAATCGCACGGCGCAACTGCGGCGAATCGTTTCGTAGTCTGCTGTCAATCGTCGCAATTCCGCCGCGTTGAACAGCGTGCGTTGTGTCAACTCGTAGAGCTTCGGCCCTGCGGCGACTGCCGGAGCAGGCGCAGCAGCAGCAGCGGGTTCAGCCGCTGGCGGTGGAGTTGGATTAGCAGTTGTTTCCATGCCGAGTTACACCGAGTTACTGGATGGCGAAATCAGTGAAATAAATTTCCTTCACGCGACCTTCGCCGAGCACTCCGTTGAACGCGGAGATGAGTTCGGTGCGAATGAGGTTGCGCGAGCCGGGCTTGTCCAGATCGGCAATCGTCTTGGTGGAGAGAACGCTTGAGGCGACATCGCGAAGTTGTGCGTCGCTTTTTTCCACGGAGTCTTTCAACTCGGCGTGAGTGCCCACGAGCGTGAGTTGAGCGAGCAGATAACGCGTGCCCGCCGTGCCGGAAACGTTCACGAGAACTTTCGCGCTGAGTGGGACGGCTGTCTTGCCGCCGCCGCCGTGTTTTCCGCCGCCCTTTTCGTCCTTCGCGGGTTCACCGTGACCGCCAGCAGCGGGTGCGGCTTCACCGTGCGCGCCTTCAGCCGCATCGCCGCCTTCCGTTTTGGCGTGAGCGGCGACGTTGCTGGAATTGATCTTCGGCAACAACACGAACACCGTCATCACATAAGCCATGACGGGCATGAGGACGACGTTGAGGATGAGCGGCAACATCGCTTTCATGCCGCCGCCTGCGGCTGGGGCTGCGCCATCGGCGGGTTTGGGAGCTTCAGCTTTCTTGTCGGACATAATTCAATTCAATGGTTTAACGTTTGAGGTTCACGAGTTCCTGGAGGATTTCATCGCTCGTGGTGATGATGCGCGCGCTGGCTTGGAAGCCGCGTTGCGTGGCGATGAGGCTGGCAAATTCATTCGCCAAATCCACGTTGGACAATTCCAGCGCGCTGGATTCGATGCCACCCAACCCGCTCGTGCCGGGTTGCCCCGCCAAAGGTGTTGATCCGCCCAAAGGCCCTGCCGCGCCAATTCCTGAAAACAGATTATCACCTTCCTTCAGCAACGCCTGCGGATCAGTAAACCGCTGGAGCAATATCTGAGCGCGCATAAATTCAGATCCATCGGACATGTGAACTTTGACGTTGCCGTCCCGCCCGATGCTGAACGTCGTCATCGTGGCGGTGGGACTCGTGGTGGCTGGGGCGAGATTCGCATCAATCTGAATATCGCCGCGCGAACCGCCGGAGGTGTTGTTCGCCGCATTGAAACCTTGCACGCGCAGTCCCTTGTTCGTGATGAGATAATTATTGCTGTCCATTCGGAAGTCGCCCGCGCGAGTGACATATTCAACCTGACTGACGGGATCGCGCACGACGAAGAATCCGTCGCCATCAATCGCCATGTCCGTGCCGACACCAGTTCGGTTGAGTGCGCCCTGGGTGAAGATGTTTTTCACGGAAGACGTGATCACGCCTGAACCGACCTGCATACCCGCCTGGCCAGAACCGCTGGAACTGGCACTGGACACTTGGAGTGTCTGACTGAACGCATCCGCAAAGTCAACCCGGGCTGCTTTGAATGCGATGGTGTTGGAATTGGCGATGTTGTTACCGATGACGTCGAGGCGGTTCTGGAACTGTTGGATACCGCTGACGCCGGATGTAAGAGCGCGAAGCATGAGTTTGTGTTCTTGGGTTGAGGTTTATTATACAGGACTGATCGTGAGTATTTGGCGCATGTCATAACTGGACTTGCCCACCACGATCCTCGGCTTCCCTGCCTCGGTCAAAATTCCGGAGACGACTCCATGCGTCACCTTCTTTGTGCCTACCAACACGTCCACCGTGCGGCCCACGAGAGCGTTGGCCATGTTGAGGCTGACGATGTTTGGCGAGAACTGCCGACGTGTCAGACTCGCTCCAGTGTGTGTGTTGCTGTGCATCATAAAATAATTCAGTTGGAAGCTGTGGGGGTGTTTGTCGTATCCGTTGGCGTGTTTATTTGCGGCGTTCTCCGAACAGAAATCAAATCTCCAAGCACAAACCTGCGTCCATCCACTAACAATTTTGGCACGTTCTTCTCAATCAACACCTGGCTTACAACATCCGTCACCGTGCCGATTTCCTGACCGTTATCATCCTTTAACCGCACCGTGACCGTCTCGCCCAACATCGCACTCGCCCGGAGCGATGACATGTCTTGCTGCATCGCCTTGGATTGTTCCAACGCGCTGAACTGCGCCATCTGCGCGATGAACTCCGAGTCCTTCATCGGATTCATCGGGTCCTGTTGCGACATCTGGGCGACGAGCAGTTTCAGAAAATCATCCTGACCGAGTGTCTGCACTGGTGTGCGTGTTGTTCCTTCAGGGGATCCCACCCTCGAGATAGTCGCCATGTTGACCGGCGGTGCGATTGCATCAGGCATAAAATTATTTTCAGTTAAGCCCAGGATTCCAGCCGGTTGCTTGAGCGCACCACAGATCGAGCTGCACCCGTTTTTGGTGTTGGAACGGTGGTTTTCATCGCATCAATCGCGCTGGGCTGCGGCGCGGGTTGACGTTCGCCACCTTGTTGTTGGGAAAATCCAGAATTGCCGAAGAACTCCGTGAAACCCGAGTGAGCGCGTTCACTCAAGTGCGAGAGCCGCACACCGTGTGCTGCGAACGACGCCTGAAGTTGCGGCCACTGCGTGTTCAACAAATGATGATCGCCCATGTCGCAACGCGCCTGCACTTCCACCTGGCCGTCACGCCATTGCAGCTTCAACGAAATCTGCGTCTTCGCATCCGGCGTCAACACCACTTCCACCATGTCATCGCCGCCGCGCTTGAACATCCGCACCTCGCGGGAAATCACTTCGCCAATCCGCGCCGCAGGTGAGGCTTCACGCATTTCCAATAGATCGGTGTTCAAGGAAACATCCGTGCGCGCCGGGCCTGTGGTCAAACGCGCTGCCGCGTTCAACGAATCCACGCCGATGATTTCCCTGGCTGCACCGAAAGCTTTCTGCGTTGCAGACTCACTAGGCAAATTTATCCCAGTGACCGGCTGTGAACCCCCGCTACCCGGCAAAACTTGCCCGGTCAACCCGGCAATTTCTTCCCTATTTGCTTCGTTATTCATACTCATGGTCAGTTTAGCAGCGGCTGTGCCACGGCTTTTTTCGCGCGTTTCAGTCAATGATTCTCGATCAGTTCGCACACTGCGCCGCGCTTCTTCTGCGGCGATCGGACTCACCACAACGGATTCAACTCCCGCTTCATCTACGGCAGCGGCGATCTCTGGAGTTGTTATCGCAGGATTCAAATTTGAATCGCCGCGCACAGCTCCGCGTAACGCTTCGCGCGCAGTCGAGGCCGCCATCGCTTGCAAGTCCGCTGCGTCAATCGGCATCGCGCTCGTCATCCTCTCTTCGGAAAATGTTTCTGGAGCAGCCGTCGTTACAGTTTCCTCCACATCCAGCGCGACAGTCTTTGTCGGCTGCGATGCGTCTTGATCCAACACTTGCTCCAGTTGCTTCAGATCAATCGTCGTCTTCCCCGCAACAGCAACGTCTTCGCTCTCGACCAACGCGAGTGATTTCAGATTGATCTCTGCTGACCCGACTGTCGGTTCAGTTAGATCCGCCGCCAGAGTCGCGACGATCTTGTCCGTCACGGTTTCGACAGCAGCCTTCTGAGCGGAGCAATTCGCGACCGTGATGGAACTCTCCACCATCGCGTCGCTCGTGCCGGATTCGGGGGAAATTTCATCGGGCTTCGCGACAGGCGTCGGCATCCCGGGGAGACCAGCAGATGGGACGGCCATCTCGTCGTCGTGCTTGTCCCTGCGCGTGCCGCCGCGCGGCGCGGTTGCGGGTTTGTGTTCTTCATGCGCTTCAACCGAGCGCGCCGACCGATGTTCCGCACTGCGACCGCCCGTCAACGATTCGTGCTTCGGCTTATCCGCGACTTTCTTTTGCGGCGATTGAACCGCGCGATCCAAAACATTGCTGAAGGGCTGCGTCGTGCCGTTTGAGTGCCGACGATTTGTCGCCACCTGGCTCTCGACCCTCGACCCTCGGCCCTCGACTCCGCCCGCCGCCGCTGGTTGGGTGAAGATAAATGAGTTGTTCATTTTACAGGTTTGCCTTTGGTTTTGACTTGTTCAGCAAGGTAGAAGCGCAATCGCTCGGTGACTTTCGCCACGCGCTTCGCATCGTCGGGGCTGAGTTTGGACATCGCTTCGAGAATGGGCGCGCTTTCCGCCTCCTTCATCAGCGCGATGATTTTGATCAATGTCGTCTCCTCCATCTCCTTCATGATCGGCGCTGCACCGTCGGGCGACATCGCCGCGTAGGTCTTGGAAAGTTTCTTGATGTTGACGGCTTCCTCGGCGGTGATGCGGACGATGCTCGCCTCCACCTGCATCTGCAATTGATAGACGGCCTGAGTCACGACGTTGATCTCCAACCGCTCGGTCTTCAATCGTTCAGCAAGTTCGTTCAAATCCTTTTCGCGACGCGCCAGGGTCTCCTTCTCGATCCGCAATTCCTGGATCAGCATCTCGGCTTCCTGACTTTTGAATTCCCAGGACGGCACCGCTTCCCTGGCGTGCGCCACGATCTCCTCCTGCGAGGGATCGTGATGCACGGCGACCACCGGCACTTTCCAGACGAGAACCGTGACCACGGTGTAAAGCACCAGGCCGAGGATCGAGGAGACGAGAGAGTTCGCGAGAATTTTCATGAGTTGGAATTCGCTTCAGTCCGCCACGATTGTGACGGTGCGGCGCGTTGAGTTGCCATTTCGTCGAGAAACTTCTGCGTCTCGCGTTGCTCGTCGCGGTCATGGGAGAGGCGTTGTTTGCCACGGAATTTCTCCACAGCTTCACGTTGTTGTCGCGCGGCAAGCATCTGTTGCAACGACTGGCTCACGGCGCGTTCGGCTTGCGCCAGAGCTTCTTCGCGCAGCTTGCGATCTTCTTCGAGATACTGACTTTCCTGACGCAATCGCGTGGCCGCAGAAGCGGAACAGCCGGACTCCAGCGTGTTGCGAAGCCGCACCCACGCGTCGTCCAGATCGTGTTGCACCGCCTCCAACTGGCTCAACGCGCTTTGCTTGGCCAGCAACGCCTGCGCGTATTGCTCCAGCGCGGTCTGCTCCGCGCGGCGGCGGGTTGTGGCTACGGCTTCGAGACTGAACTTGAATGGTTTCATGTTTTTGAATTCAAAATTAAAAATGCAAAATTAAAAATTTGGAGGGCTGCTACGTCGCTGTTATTGCGCGCTCTATTTTCTTTGTGCGTAGATGAGTCTCGGCTTTTTTCATTTTTAACTTTTAATTTTTAATTGATTTACGGCGGCCTGTGTCGTCATGGCTTGGGCTAACTGCTTCCAGCTTTCGTCTGCAACAAATCCTTCGCGCACACCCTGACGCAGAAACTTTTTCAGCGGTTCGTTCAATCGGATCGCGTGATCAATGGACGCGTTGCTGCCGGCGGGATACGCACCGATGTTGATGAGGTCTTGATTGCGACGATAGAGGGACATCGCCTCGCGAGCCTTGCCAGCGAGTTCAACTTGCTCGCTGGAACAAAGATCGCGCGTCAAACGACTCACGCTGTCCAGCACGTCAATGGCGGGATAATGATTCTGCGTGGCCAGCTCGCGCGTCAGCACGATATGTCCGTCCAGAATGGAGCGCACCGCGTCGGCGATGGGATCATTCATGTCGTCCTGTTCTACAAGCGTGGTGAACAAGCCGGTGATCGAACCGACCTCGCCCGTGCCCGCGCGTTCGAGCAATTGCGGCAGCATGGAGAACACCGAAGGCGTGTAACCGCGCGTGGCAGGCGGTTCACCCACTGCGAGACCGATCTCGCGTTGCGCCATCGCAAACCGCGTGACCGAGTCCATCATCAGCAACACGTTCTTGCCTTGATCACGGAAATGTTCGGCGATGGTGGTGGCGGCGAACGCGCCTTTCACGCGTGCCAGCGCGGGTTCGTTGGAGGTGGCCACGACGATGACGGAGCGTTTGCGTCCAGCTTCGTCCAAATCTTTTTCCAGGAACTCGCGCACTTCACGACCGCGCTCGCCGATCAGCGCGATGACGTTCACATCAGATTCCGCGCGGCTGGCGATCATGCCGAGCAAAGTGGATTTACCCACGCCGCTGCCTGCGAAGATGCCGAGACGTTGGCCGCGTCCGCACGGGGTGAACGTATCAATCGCCTTCACGCCGGTCTGGAAAACTTGCGAGATGCGTTGCCGCTTGAGCGGGTGCGGCGGGAGTAGATTGGCGCTGACTTGGCGTTCAGCGTTGAGCGGTCCGAGTCCATCGAGCGGGCGTCCGAGGCTGTCTATCACGCGTCCGAGCAATCCCTCGCCCACGCCCACTTTGAGCGGCGAACCGAGCGCGATGACTTCACTGCCGGGATGGATGCCGCGCACTTCACCCAGCGGCATGAGCAAGACGTGGTGATTCCGAAAGCCGACGACTTCCGCGAGCGTGCTGCCGTCATGCCGGGCGGATTCGATGCGGCAAACTTCGCCCACAGCGCAGAGCGGGCCTTCGGATTCGATGACGAGGCCGATGAGTTGCACCACGCGCCCGCGATTCTCCAGCACGCGCGTGTCCCGCGCGCGTTGGAATGCTTGCGCGAGGCGGGAGCCAGTGGATGGTGGATGGTGGATAGTGGATAGTCTGTGCCCCGAAACCTTTCGAGGTTCGGGTCTATCCACCATCAACTTTCCGCTATCAACTATGGTTTGAATCAATGACATCAGTGTTCGAGTGATTGTTTGAGAGCTTCGAGTTTCGTTTCACGTCGCGCGTCCACGACGCCGAAGTTCGTATGGATCATGCAGCCGCCGCGCGTGACTTGCGGTGAGGGTTGAAACTTCATGCGCTCGCCACCGACATCTGTGAGCAGCACGGGCGCGTTTGCGGTCTGCAACATTTCAAAGTCCATCGGGTTCAACAGAACGGTGAGCGTTCCCTTTTGTTCGACGCTGGCGAGAGCTTCGCGCACGGTGGCCTCCACCATCTCGCTGGAGATGGGCATGTCGGCGACGAGTTTTCCGGCGATTTCCAGCGCGAGCGCGACCATCGCGCCTTCGCATTCACCGGTGACGTTGGTGATGGAATCTTTGAGCGACTTGAGCACGCCGTTCTGCAACTCGATCAACTCACCGCGTTGCCGGAGGAGTTGTTCGCTCAAGGCGCGCTCGCCGTCTTGCCGACCGCGCTCGTAGGCGGCTTGCTCGGTGGCGGCGTTGTGCGGCGAGACTGCGGCAACTCGCGGAAAAGCAGCAATCAACGCGCGCGCGTCGCGGATGGGTCTGCCGAGTTGGATGACTTCATGCAGCGGCATCAGCAGTTTCCTCCTGAGGGTTGAGATCAATTTCACCTTCGCCTTCGAGACGGCGGACGATGTCCACGATGCGCGTCTGTGAGGCTTCGATTTCCTTGGCCTTGAGATTGCCGAGGAACGCCATTTCTTCCTTCACGGTTTCGGCGGCGCGTTTGGAGATCGAGCCGAGCAACGCGGCCTTGACCTGATAGCTGGCTTTCTTGAGCGAGACGGTGAGGTCTTTGGTGTCCACCTCGCGCATGACTTTTTGCAGCGCGGCGTTGTCGAGACGGATGATGTCTTCGAACATGAACATCTTTGCGCGAATGGATTTGCTGAGGTCGGGATTGCGCTCTTCGATGGAGGTCAACACGGTCTTGCTCATCGTGCGTTCGAGTGCGTTGAGCAATGTGGCTGCGGACTTCACGCCGCCGGTTTCGCTGATGGCGCGGGTCGCTTTCACGCCGAGCTTGCGACTCACGATGGTGACAATCTTCTCGATGACCTCGATGGGCGTGGGTTGAAGCGTGGCGTAACGCTCGACGATCTTGTCGCGCAGTTCTGGCGGACATTGGTTCAGAAACTCGGAAGCTTTCTCCGGCGGAAAATAACTCGTCATCAGCGCGATGGTCTGCGGATGTTCCGTCTTGATGGCGTTGAACAACTCGCGCGGATCGGCGCTGAGGATTGGGCGAAGCAGATCACCCTGATCCACTTCGTCCTTGTGTCCGCCAGCGCGTCCGACAATGGATGCGGCGCGGCTTTGACCCACGGCTTTCTCCAGCGTGAGCCGCACAATTTCCTCACCGCCCGCGACGGAAGTGCTGGCAACAACGGCGACATCAGCAAACTCTTTTAGCACCTGCTCCTGCAACTGATGGCTGATGAGTTCCAGTTTCCCCATCTCGCCGATGATGAGTTCCATCTCGCGTTCATCGAAATGTTTCAAGATTTGCGCCGCGCTCTCCGGCCCCAACATGCAGAGCAACACGGCCAGCTTTTGCGGACGCGTTAACTCGGCGGGTGTGCCGTCGGCTTTGTCATTGTCAGGTGCGGCCATGGATTAAACTTTCTCCTTCGGAGTGCCCATCCACGAACGGATCGCCTGGGTCATGTTGTGTGGATTCTCGCGGATAAGCTGGTTCAACACTTCCACGGTGACGACGTCGGAATCTCCCGGACGCAACACGCGTGTGCCGCCGGGTCCGCCCGCGACACCACTCGCGGTGACGTTGTCCAGCGGAGTACTCTTGAACGTGCGCCAGAAAACAAACAACACGATCACGCCGAGCAATGGATAAATTCCGGCCTTCGCCAAATCCCACCAGAAATCCTTCTGCTGCTGCTGATCAATCTGCTTGGCGATCTCCATCGCCGGCACTTCGTTGAACGCGATCTCCTCGATCGTGATCTGATCGGGGCGGGTGGCGTCCGGGCCTTCCTGAATGCCGAGCGCGCCTTGCACCACGCGTTTGATCTTCAACATCTCTTCCGGCGTGCGCGTGGCAACGACGCGATTTGTGCCGTCCATCTTTACGTTGGACGCGACGAATACGGCGGCGGAGATGCGCTTCATGCTGCCCGGCGTCTGCATCATGTTGCTGACCGTCTTGTTGATCTCGAACGAAGTGGTCGCGACTTTTTTCCGCACCTTGCTGGTGTTCGACGGCGATGAAGCCGCGTTGTTGGTTTCCGATGAAGTGTTCGCCGAAATGCCCGCCACGCCGCCGCTGGGCGTGGTCGAGAGCGTGTCTTGCTGATCGTCTGTGATTGTCGTGCTGCGCGGGATCGCGCCTTCGGGATCAAACTTTTCCTCGGTGGTCGTGAGTGAATCAAAATTGATGTCCGCCGAGACGCGCACTACAGACTGACCCACGCCGAGAACCTTGTTCAACATGTCCTCGGCTTTTTTGGCGAGATACTTCTCCATGTTCTGACGCGAGTTGAGCTGCGTAGCGGTGAGGCCCGCCATGGAATCATTCTCCGTGTTTTCAGAAAGCATGTTGCCGAGGTTGTCCACCACGCTGACATTGTTAGCGACGAGGCCCTCAATGGAATTTGCCACCAGGAAACGGATGGCGTTCACGTTTTGCGTCGGAAGCGTGGCGTTGCCGCGCACGCGGACGAACACTGATGCGGTGGGCTTCTTGGTGTTGTCCACCAGCAGGCGATTCTCCGGCATCACAATCATGACACGGGCACTTTCGATGGCGTCCACTTGTCCGATAGTGCGGGCGAGTTCACCCTGCACGGCGCGGAGATAATTGGCGCGTTGCACGAAGTCAGAGATGCCGAAATTCGGTTTGTCAAAAATCTCGAAGCCCACGCCTTCACCACGCGGAATGCCTTTGGACGCGAGTTGCATCCGCATCTGGTGAACCTTGTCACTCGGCACAGAGATGCTCCCGCCACCGTGACTCACTTTGTACGGCACGCCTGATTCAGCGAGAGCGGAAATGACCTTTGACGATTCGGAATCGTCGAGCTTCCCATACAGCAGCGCGTAATCCGGGCGTCCCGACCAGAGGACAAGCGCGCTCAAGCCGACGATCACGGCGAGTGCTGTGACAATGAGGGTGAGGCGTTGTCCGCCGCCCAGTTGCTTCCAGATCGTTTGAAGCTGTTCACCGATTTGTGTTAATCCATTCATCTCAATTAAAAATTAGGAATTAAAAATTAAAAATGCCGATGGGGAACGTAGGAAAAGACTTCGCGCTGGGCGGGGGGATTCCGTCTCCCGACTGTTTTTACATTTTGCATTTTTAATTTTTATTTTATCCCTCAGACCTGCATCCGCATCAGTTCCTGATACGACTCCAAAAGTTTGTTGCGCACCTCGACCATGAGCTGGAACGCGATGCTGGCTTCCTCGTTCGCGATCATGACCTGATGCAACGGCACGCCCGATGTGAGACCCGCCACCGCATCCTTGGCGGCCACATCTTTGTTGGCCACTTCTGCAACGAGACGACCGAGTGCGCCTTCAAAGCTTCCGCCTGTGGGGGCGATTGATGTGCTGGGCTGGAGCGAACCTATCTTTCCGAGTTCGTACTGCGGAATCGCGTGCGGAGCGATGTCGGGCGTCAGGCTCATGCCTGCGCCGCGAGTCAGCTCCGGGCCGACCGGAAGTCGAAATGAAGAAAGTGGATTTATCGGACTCATTCAGAGTGTATCCAATAATTTTTACCGTTTACCGATCGCAAGCGTCTGCATCGCCATCGTGCGGGCGTTGCGAACAACTGCGAGATTCGCCTCAAACGCGCGTTGCGCCGTGATGAGGTCGGCCATCTCCTCGTGAATATTGATGTCGGGATAAGCGACCATTCCGTTGGCATCAGCGTCCTTGTGGCCTGGTTCAAACACCATTCGCGGCGCACGTTGGTCTTTCTCGATGCGCCCGACCTGAATGCCTGACGCCGCCGTACCGTTGATTGATCCACCCGACTGTTGGTCCAACAAGGTTTCAAACACGACCTGCTGACGTTGATACGGCAAACCGTCCGCGCCACGCGTGGTGTTTGCGTTGGCGATGTTCTGCGAAATGACCTCCATGCGGATGCGCTCGGCTTCGAGCGCGGAGGAGGTTGAATTGATACCGGTAAGAATGTTGAGCATATCTCAGGTTCAGGAAGGTCGTCCGGTGATGGCGAGCCGGAGACGCAAGAGTTGACCGGTGACAAGCTGGGTTTCAACGGCGTGGGCGACGGCGTTCTGATTCATCTTCAGCATCTCTTTCTCAAGTTGAACGGTGTTGCCATCCTTCGTGTTGGAAATCGCCGTGGAATCAACAGTCAGAGATGGTTTGAGACTGAGAATCTGTTCAATATCCTTGCCGCCAATGGCACTCTTCAACTGGCTGGCAAACGACGCATCCACATCGAGCCGCTTGTAGCCGGGCTTCTCGATGTTGCTCAGATTCGACGCGATGGCCTCCTGCTGGAGCGCGGTGGCATCGAGCATCTTCTTCGTGGCGACGTAATTCGTCTGGCTGAACAGGGCGTCAATCATAAGGACACAATTTCATGTCCCGCCAAGCAGTGTCAGTGCCAGTGAGTCAATACGCAGTGTTTGCAGGGGTTCTGCGAAGGTAGCGCCATTTCCCCTGGGAAAAATTTTCCTACTTAAGCGCCGCACTAGGCAAAGATGACCCTGTTCGCGAAAGCGGCGTGGTGCTCCGCTTCCCGCCGCAGTCCATGACGCCCACGGAAGCCCGAGGTCAGGGTGAGTGCGAGTGCGTCATGGACTGCGGTGGCAAGTCGGACGCGGCACCGCGTTTGGATTATAGCCAAAACTCATAAACTCAAAAACTGGCTTTATGAGTTTTTGAGTTTCGGCTTAATTCAATGGCAGTGTTCCGTTACCCTCCTCGTCCGATGCGAATTGGTTCGCTCACCATTCCGACGCCGTTGTTTCTCTCGCCGCTGGCGGGCTACACCAACCTGCCCTTCCGTCTCGTCGTGCGCGAAGTCGGCGGCGTGGGGCTTTGCACCACCGACCTCGTCAACGCTCGCTCGCTCATCGAAAAAAATCCCAAGGCGTTTAAGCTCATCGAAACCAACGCCGCCGACACCCCCCTAGCCGTGCAACTCTTCGGCAGCGTGCCGGAAGAGATGCGCGATGCGGCGCAGTTTCTTGAATCAATCGGAGTGGCGTCCGTGGACATCAACATGGGTTGCCCTGTGAAAAAAGTCGTCAAGATCGGCGGCGGCTCGGCCATGATGACGGAACTCGATAAGACCTCCGCGCTCGTCCGTGGCATGGTCAACGCCGTGAAGATTCCCATCACAGCCAAGATGCGGCTCGGTTGGGACGACAACAATCTCACCGCTCCCGATCTCGCCCGCGCGCTCGAAGATGTGGGCGTGGCCGCGATCTTTGTCCACGGTCGCACGCGTGAACAGGGGTTCGGCGGCACGGTGAATCTGGCGGGTATCCGCAAAGTCGTTGAAGCCGTCAAAACCATTCCCGTCATCGGCAATGGCGACGTCATCACACCGCAGGCAGCGAAGATGATGTTTGATCAGACCGGCTGCGCTGGCGTGAGCATCGGACGCGGCGCGTTTTATGATCCGTGGATATTCAAGCGCACAAACCACCTGCTTGTGAACGGAGCGATCCCGCCTGAACCGTCCTTCACCGAACGCGTGCGCGTGATGTGTCGCCACTTGGATCTGATGGTGGAAGTGTTCGGCGAAGACCTTGGCTGCCGCATGTTCCGCAAAGTTGCGCCGTGGTACGCGAAACGATTCGGCCCGGCGAACGTCTTCAGCAAACAAGTGGTGCAGGTTTCCACCCGCGCACAGTTCGAGGAGATTCTCCAGAGCTACATCCGCTGGCGGCAACAGTTCCTCGACGAGCGCGGGGAATTACTTCCGCGTTTCGCGATGCCGGAGATGGTGGCGTCGTTCATGCGTGAACCTGAGCCTGCTTCGACCACGCGCTCACAGATTCCTGTGCCAAAGGGCCCGGTGGAGGTGTGGTGAGTATCGGGCGGAGCGCGGCTGTGTCGCAGCGACCAGCCGCAGCAGGGACAAACGGCGCGTAGGCTTGGATTTTACCCTGTGCGTCACTCCTTGCGAAGCGGCTGCGGCTGATCCCGCCCGGCGCGGGACACAGCCGCGCTTGTATGTTGGGTAGGTCATCAGTTAACGATGACACCTTGAGAAAGCTTGAGGAGCGGGAGTCCGGCATATCCTAGCCGCGCTTGAGTCATTGAACTCCTGCGGAGATTGAGCCGGACTCCCGACACT
>JANNAO010000528.1:0-6533 GCA_031384405.1 Verrucomicrobiota bacterium
CTCCGCGTGCGGCAAGCCGCCCTTTTCGGCAGCGACGACGAGCGCCGCCTCCGTCGGGTCGCCTTGCACTTTCAACTGGCCATCTTTGCGGACAAGTTGTGATTCGTTGCACAGCACACCCGCGCGCAGGCATTCGTCGAGCGCGGGATGCTCTGGCACTTTCACGACTGCGCCGTCGAGATGAAGATCGCCCTTGGGTTCGTAACCCGCGCCGGTCACGGCGTAAGTTTTTCCGCCCGCGAAAATTTCCTGAACCGTCATCTGGTTCTTGGTGAGTGTGCCGGTTTTGTCCGAGCAAATGACCGTGGTGCTGCCGAGCGTTTCGACGGCGGGAAGTTTGCGGATGATCGCTTTACGTTTCGCAAGACGAGAGACGCCGATGGCGAGGACAATGGTGACGGCGGCAGGCAGACCTTCGGGAATGGCACCGACGGCTAACGCCACCGCCGCCATGAACATCTCAACGGGTTTTTCACCGCGCGCGACACCCAGCGCGAACGTGATGACCGCAAGTCCAACAATGACCCAGAGAACCAGCTTGCTGAACTGCGCGATCTTACGCGTGAGTGGCGTGGACAATTCGACCGCGCTGGAGATGAGGCGGGCGATGTGGCCGGTCTCGGTTTCGTCGCCGATGGCGAACACCACGCCCTCCGCCTGACCGCTGGTAACAAATGTGCCAGCGTAGCCAAGATTTTTTCGCTCGGCCAAAATTGTATCCAACGGGAGCGGGTCAGGATGTTTGGCTACGGGAAGCGATTCGCCAGTGAGGGCGGATTCGTCGGCGTGCAGATTGCGGACTTGAACGAATCGCAGATCGGCCGGCACGCGGTCGCCGGATTGCAGCAGCACCACGTCGCCCGGCACAAGTTCCTCGGAGTGGACGCGTTGTTTGCGATTGTCGCGGCGCACAGTGGTTTCGGTGGCGACCATTTTGGCGAGCGCCTCAATGGCTTTCTCCGCCTTGGCCTCCTGGAGAAATCCGACCACTGCATTGATCAGCACGACGCCGAAGATGACCGACGAATCCACCCATTCGCCGAGGAACGCCGTGACGCCGACTGCCACGAGGAGAATGTAAACCAGCGGCTGGTTGAATTGCCGGAGAAACTTGAGCCACGCCGGAGTGCCGCGTCGCGCGGTGACACGGTTCGGGCCTGAGTCCTTCTGGCGCTTGCCCACTTCATCCGCCGACAAGCCGGTGGATAAATTCACGCCAAGTAGTTTTGCGACTTCATCGCCGGGCAATTGATGCCAAGCGTTGTCAGTCGGCGGCGCAGGCGTTGATGATTGGCTGTTTTTTTTCTGAGACATGGCTTTTGCTCGTTTTAACCAGCGTCGCGCCCAAAGAAATTCCGTCGCCAGAATCGCCAGCCCCGCCGGAATGACCAGAATGGCCGGGCCGGGCAATGCGACCATGGCAATCCCCACCAGCACCACGCTGCCGCCGATGATCGCGATCATCAGCTTGCGCAGGGAATGAAGATTCAGTTCACCCAGGAACAGACGGCATCGGGCAACGAGAGTCTTCATGCGTCTTGAAGTGGCCACCACAACCTCAGACATTCCGAAACGGCTACGGTCATGAGCCAGGCGTCATGGCGCGAACGACCAGCACGGGACAGGAGGCGTGGCGGACGACGCGCTCGGCGGTGCTGCCGAGCCAGACGTGTTTCAAACCTGTGTAACCGTGCGTGGTCAGGACAATCAGGTCTGCGTCCAGCGTCTTGGCCGCTTCGCAAATTTCTTCGTGCGGTTTGCCTTCCCGGACAGCGGCGGTAATTTTCATTCCGAAAGATTTGGCAAGGTCTGAAGCGACGATCTCAAAGTCAGCCTCGGCCTGTTTAATCAGGGGCACGATTGCGTCGCTCATAAGTTCTTTACCCAACAGATAATCAATGGGGAATTTTTCAACGACGTGGAACAGGATGATTTCGGCCTTGAATTGCTCCGCCAGAAAAATGGCCCACGGCAAAGCGGCCTTCGAGAGTTTCGAGAAGTCCATTGGGACAAAAATCTTCTTGAGCCGAAACCCGATTGTTTTACCCGTTCGCTTGGACGGGGAGCGGGTGGGCACGGTGAGCACAGGACATGGAGCGTGACGAACGACGCGCTCGGCGGTGCTGCCCAGCAGGACGTGTTTGGCTCCGGTGTAACCGTGAGTGGCGATGACGATCAAGTCTGCCGCATCGTCACGCGCCGCCGTGGTGATTTCATGGAAGGGAGTGCCGTTGCGCGTATTGGATGTGACCGTCACTTCGCTGTTGCCTTCACTTTTAACCAAGGCGACCAGCCTCTCGCGAACAGACTGGGGAAACTCCGTAGGTTCGTGATCTTGCATGACGGATTTTACCCCGGACTGATGGAATGGCTGGTCAATGACGTGGAGCAACGTGACGGATGCGTGCAATCGTTCCGCCAAAGCCACGGCGTACCGCACCCCGGATCGGGACTCGTCGGACAAGTCCGTCGTGGCAAGTATCGTTTGGATGCGTGGTGGCGGTGTTGAGTTCGCACTTTGGCTCTGGGTCTTGGGGGAGGTTTTTTTGGTTTTCGATTTCATAAAAATTTCATTATTGCGGTTTCCCTGACAGGAGCGGGGCGTGTGATGACAGCGGACAGGCATCGGGCAGGAGGTAATCCCGGCTGGCCCGTCCGTTGCCGATGTTGACGTCGCGATGCGCCGCCGCTTTGACGGCACATTGAAAGGATACCTCGGTCGGATTCTGCCGCATCACCTGCCCTGTTTGCAGAAAACCGTTTGTCCGAAGCTGCCTTCAACGGATTTGTATTCATGGCTTAAAATCAGAGCAAAGCACAAACGCGGAAAAGTGCTTGTGAGTTGAGTGCCGTCTTCATTTCGCGTGTGTCGCGAGATTTGGAAAAAGTGCGTTTCCGTTTGGGCGGTTTGGGACTTGGACTAATCGCTTTGGAGATTGGTTCAGGTTTATGAATCACCTTTTTGAAAACAGGAGGTTGAGATGTTGCCGCGAGTTTTGGGTTGGGAGCTTTCATGTGTTTTGGCTTCCGTTGTGTATCTGTGGACTGGTTTGGGTCTTGATTTAATTTGCTGACGGGTTATTCGCCTGATCGTCATGGTTTTCGCGCCATTGATTCCTCGACTCCTCCAAAATCTTGATTTGCTGGGGTGTCTTTTGTTTTACGAGCGATTTCGTTCCGCGATCAATTCCGCCTCCGCCGCCAGCCAATGCTGCACATGTTGTCCTTGCAGCGAACCTTCGTTCACGTAACTGAAGTAGGCTCTCCGCGCCACTTCGTCTGCCGACGGCACAAAGTTGATTTCGTTCTGGTTCAATTCTGCGGCAGCATCTGACCGTGATGTGTCGGCAGGGGTGGTGACATGAGGGATTTTTTTATGTTTCACCCGGCGAAAATACGCGGTGGAACGATGCGGTCACTATGGGGTGTAACCCTTACGGGAAATTTCCGGCGTTGGGAGGCGCGACTGAAGCTCTGTCTTGAGCGGAGATGTCGCTCTCGCACCCTCACTCCATCGTGGTCAGCAGTCCGTCCACACATGCGGTGGCGGAGATGGTGAATCTTGACTCAATCGTCAGAGCTTGAAACCGGGAGCGGTCGGCTCGTTTTGCCAGTTGGGCACCGGCGAGACTGGCGCGTGCAGGACGCATTTCACCGTGTTCACCAAATCGTCAATGACAAAGGGTTTCTCCAGTGTGGCCGCGAATTGAAGAGATAAATCCCGGTGCAGTTCATGCGTGGGTAGAGTCGTGGCCGCCATCACCACGGGAAGCGCCATGCGAGCAGCGCGCAGCTTCCTGACAAGTTGAATGCCGGTCAGCTTGGGTAGATCGTGTTCGGTGATCAGAAGATTGTAATCCTTGGCCTGAAGTGTCTCCCAAGCGACACCTCCGTCTTCGGCTTCGTCAACCTTGTAGCCGTGACCACCCAACACATCGGTGTAAAGCAGCCGAAGGTCGCTGTCTTTATCAACCACGAGGATGCGGTGGGCAAAACTTACAGGGCGTTTTTGCGATGCCACCGCCGTCTCATTCACTTGCGCGATGTTTTGGTAATCCAAATCTTGAGACGGTAAAAGTTGGGAGTGAGCGGTGTTGCTTTCCGTTTTGAATATGGTTCTCACTGCTTCCAAAAGCTCCTGGAGGGTATAGGGCTTTTGCAGCGTAATGGATGGTCGCAGCCAGGGACAGCGGGTGAATTCAGCCGTTGGCAAGTTTCCGCTGGCCATGATGACCGGCATGGACATGTGGGCAGCATGAATTTTTTTGAGCAACTCAACCCCGGAAACCCCTGGCATGTTTTGATCGGTGATCATCAGATCGTAGCCGTGTCTGTTGAGCGTCTGCCAAGCGGCAGCCCCGTCCACAGCGTCGTCCACTTGATAACCGGCTCGCTCCAATGCTTCGACGTTCAGGTTGCGGATGCCGTCATCGTCCTCCACCACAAGAATGTGGTTGAGCGGATTTGTTTTGTATGGCGGAGATGCGCTGGCTGACTCGCATGTGGGCAATGTTTGGTTTTCTTTCATACCCCTTAAACTAGGCCAGAAACTCTCGCGGACGCTATGGGGTGTTCCACCCATCCTGTGTAGCCGCTCCACTTACTATAGTCGCCATCCCTTCCTGCCATGAACGCCATCTGATTTGAGGGGCTCGGCGACGAGCTGCAAAACCAGTCGAGCCAGCTACTTTGCAGACAGATTTTTGGAGGGAACTTTCTCCGCCAGTTCGCTGAATGTGAGGAATGCGCAATTTTGCCGCCGGAGTTCGGCGAGAATGGCGGGCAACTGTTCCCGGGTTTCTTCCCTCCATTCATGGAACACGATGACTGATCCATCCACGACATTGCGCGTGGCGTTCCGCTTGATGCCTCTCCCGCTTACGGAACTGTCGTAATCCTTGGAGACGACGACTTTTTCAAGCGAATAAATTTTCATACCCGCCTTGTCAGCCATTGCTGGCATCCGGTCGTCCATTTCAAGGAAGGGCGGCCAATACCATTTTGGCGGGCGACCTGTCACCTCGGTGATAATTTTCTGCGCGCCCACGAATTCCTGTTCAAGCGCAGCATCGTCCAAATCCTTTGGGTGGCGATGTGAGTAGGAGTGACATGCCACCTCGTGTCCGCCGGCAACGATGGCTTTTGCCGCACTCTGGAATTTGTGGACGTTCGACGCTACTACAGAGAACGTCACATGAACCTGTTCTTTGGCGAGCAACGCCAGAAGTTGGGGTGCATGATTGGGAAATGGCCCGTCATCGAACACCAGCGCAACGTGTATGACATCTGGATTAGGTGTGACCTCGGCTTCCAGTGCAAATGCCGCCACGATGATTACGAGCAACGGAGCAATAATCAGAGTCAGCCAAAGGTGGATTTTTTTCATACGTCACCAGCGAGTTAATTGTTTTTGTGAGGAAATTATTTCATCGCGTGAAATAATGTCCAGGGCGTGCTTCGAAACTAATTGAACAACCCTGATGTGGCACGTAACCGGAGTTTAGACAGTCTGAGCAACGCCTTCTGCCAGACAAAACTCAGCATCAGCCCGTTTTCGTGTGGTCATTGGCGGCAGAGTGACCGTTGTTTCTGTTGATCGCTGCACCGGAATCCGTCACACCGTTGTTGTGCGGCAAGCTGTGAGAGTGACCGTTGGTAACAACCGCTCGCACTTCATTGCTTGAAATCTGCTCGTAAGAATTTCCGCAGTCGCACTTCAACACCCCACTGAAAGCGGGAGCAAGTTTTTCACCGCAACGGCAAACCCACGCCCGCCACCGGGCTGGATTACCCATCACGAGAGCGAAATCAGGGACGCTCCGCGTGACCACCGATCCCGCACCCACCATCGCCCAACGTCCGATGGTGAGGTTGGGCAACACCGTGCTGTTGGCGCCGATGGTGCAACCTTCCTTGAGCACAGTTTTGAGATCCGCGAGATAGCGTTTGCTACGAGGGCGATAATCATTCGTGAACACTGCGGCGGGGCCGATGAAGACATCATCCTCGACAGAGATGCCATTCCACAGAAACACACCGCACTTGAGCGTCACGCGATTACCGAGTTGAACTTTGCCCTCAATGAATGTGTGGTCACAAATATTGCAGTCGTCGCCGATGACCGCCCCAGCCACGACATGCGCGAACGCCCAGACGCGAGTTCCTTTGCCGATTGTAGCGCCAGCGTCCACGAGAGCGTGGGGATGACAGAAATACTCGCGTGATCCGTCAACTAAAGCGACGGGCGGTGTGGCGTCAAAATTTCCGTTCGGGGTGAAAACGGATTTCACGCGGGCGGACAGAGAAGTATTCTGCATAACATCATTCATGGCGCAGAAAATAACTCGGAAGGCCGAAGCGCGCTATGGGGTGTTCACCGCATGTAGGACTTAACCATGCGATGCAGAATCCTATCCCTGTTTCCTGCTTGTGACCGGAGGTGGGGCGACTGAATTCTCCTTCACCACTGCCATCATCTCCTCCATCCCTTCCTTGATCTCGTTGACTTGGGGATGCACTTCCTTGATGAGGTC
>JANNAO010000530.1:0-4510 GCA_031384405.1 Verrucomicrobiota bacterium
CTCCTGCGCCGCGCGGGCGATGTGCGCCTTCCCGCTGAACGCCGTCATGCCCACGATGGCAGCGCGCGCATCGGGCGACCAATACGGCGCGCTCAATCCCGCGAACGCTGGCACGAGATACACGCCGCCGTTGTCTTTCACGCTCAAGGCCAGCTTCTCGACTTCGCCCGCGCTGCGGATCAATCCGAGTTGATTCTTCAACCACTCAATCGTGGCGGCGGAGAAGCTGATGATGCCTTCGCTGGCGTAAGTCGGCTGGCCGCGCCAGACCCACGCGAGCGCGACGACTGCTCCGCGTTTGGTGGGCGAAAACTTTTTGCCTACGTTGAGCATCACGCTCGTGCCCGTGCCAAATGTGGCCTTGGCCGTGCCGGGCGCGAAGCAACGTTGTGCGAACAGCGACGCCTGCGAATCGCCCATCACGCCAACGATGGGAATGCGCTTTGGCAAAATCCCGCCCGCATCCGTCTCGCCGAACTGCGCCGCGCTCTCTCGCACTTCCGGCAACGCGCTTTGCGGGACTTTGAACAGCGCGCAGAGTTTTTCATCCCAACGCAACTTGCCGATGTCGAACAGCAGCGTGCGACTGGCGTTGGTGAAGTCCGTGGCAAAAACTTTCCCGCCCGTGAGCCGGTGAATGAGATAGGTGTCAATCGTGCCGATGACTGCGCTGCCGTCGCGCAGCTTCGCGGCGATGGCGGGCTTGTTCTCAATGAGCCAGCGGAGTTTCGACGCGGAGAAGTAGGTATCAATCTTCAGCCCGGTTTTCTGGCGAACAAAATTCTCGTGACCTTGTTTCGTGAGTTTGGCGCAGAGAGAGTCGCCGCGCCGATCCTGCCAGACGAGCGCGTGGTGCAACGGCTTGCCTGATGTGCGGTCAAACACCAGCACGGTTTCGCGCTGGTTCGTGATGCTCAACGCGGCGAGTTGCGAGAGCTTCTTGGGATTGTGTTTGGTGATCTCGCGGATGACGATCAGAATATTTTTCCAGATTTCTTCAACGTCATGCTCTACCCAGCCGGGCTGTGGATAAATCTGGCGGTGGCTGCGCGAGGCTTTGTCCAGCAGCTTGCCGCGCGTGTTGAAGAGGACGGCTTTGGTGGCCGAGGTGGATTGGTCTAGGGCGAGAATCAAACTCATCTTAATTCAAAAGTTTTGCCGCCACCTCACTCAACCCTTCCATGCTGATGCCGTAATGCCGGAAAATATCCGCCTGCGCGCCGGGCACTGTCTCTTCATCCGGGATGCCCACGATGCGGAACGGCTTGGCCACCCCGGCCTGCATCAACACCGCCGCGCACGCCTCACCCAGACCGCCATTGACCATGTGTTCCTCCACCGTGACAACAGCGCGACATTCTCGGCCCGATTTCAAGATGGCTTCGGTGTCGAGCGGCTTGATGCTGTGCATGGAGAGAACCCGGCAACTCAACCCGCGCTCGGCCAGTTGTCCGGCGGCGAGCATCGCGTGAATGACAGTTTCACCCGTGGCGATGAACGCCACATCGTTGCCTTCACGCAACGTGATGGCTTTGCCGACCTCAAACTTCGTCTCCGGCTTGTGTAGATTGAACATCGCTGCCTTACCGAAGCGGACGAACCCCGGCTTGGTCGCTTTGGCGGCGAAGATGATGGCCTGCCGCGACTCGAAGTTGTCAGCAGGGACAAGAATGGTCACGTTGTTGATAGCGCGCAGCACGGCGAGGTCGTGCAGCGAATGATGCGTCGTGCCGAGCGCGCCGTAGCTCGTGCCAGAACTGATGCCGACGAGCACTGCGGGAACATCTGAGTAACAGACATCGTTTTTGATCTGCTCCAGCGAACGCGCGGTGAGAAAACATCCGGGCGAAACGCCAAAAGATTTCTTGCCGCACGCGGCTAGACCAGCCGTGATGCCGACGAGATTTTGCTCTGCGATGCCGACTTCCACGATCTGCTTGGGCAACGCCTTGCCGAACGGCGCGAGCTTGCCCGACCCGCGTGAATCGCTGGTGACGGCGATGATGTTGGGGTTGGCTTTGGCGAGTTCTTCGAGTGTGGCGGCGAATTCTTCGAGGTTGGCGCGACCCATTTTGAGGCCGAGCTTTTCCGCCATCGCCTTGGCGGCGGGCGTGAACATGGAAGGTGCGGGCGCGCTCATGCTGGGATTGAAAACGAAACCATGCGGGCATGGTAATCAAAGGAGTGACAGAATCGAGTTGAACTTTGCGCGGGGATTTTCAATATTCCCGGCCATGAACAAGAACACGATTGCACTAACTTTGGTTTCAGCCCTGACTTTGGGCGCAGCTTTGGCGGAAGACGCCAAGACATTCGACAGCGACAAGGAGAAGGCGAATTACGCCATCGGCTTGAACGTCGGTGGTAATTTCAAACAAGGTAATCTGGAATACGACGCCAAGTCGTTCGAGCAGGGAATGAACGACGCCATCGCTGGCAAGCAGGGTTTGACCCAGGTTGAGGCCCGCGATGTCATCACCAAATATCAGGCTGACCGTCGCGCTGCTGTTGGCGAAAAGAACAAGGCCGAGGGCGAAGCTTATCTCGCAGCCAACAAGTCCAAGCCCGGCTTCAAGACGACGGAGAGCGGACTGCAATACAAAGTTCTCGCCGAAGGCAGCGGTGAATCTCCCAAGGCCGAAGACACCTGCGTGGTGAAATATCGCGGCACATTCATTGACGGAACTGAGTTCGACAATTCAGACAAAGCTCCCGGCGGCTCGGCAAGTTTCCCGGCGAACCGCGTCATCGCTGGTTGGACTGAAGCACTCACCAATATGAAGCCCGGCGCGAAGTGGCAGTTGGCCATCCCTTTCAATCTGGCTTATGGCGAACAGGGCAGGGGCAACATCGGGCCGAGTACTGCGTTGTTGTTCGATGTGGAACTCGTCTCCTTCACCGCGCCTCCGCCTCCGCCTCCCGCACCCGCCCCGCTCACGAGCGACATCATCAAAGTCCCCTCACTCGACGAGATGAAGAAAGGCGCGAAGATCGAAACGATCAAGGCTGAAGACGTGGAAAAGATGCAGAAGCAGACGGAGAAGAAGAAGTGAGATTGTTATAGGGATTTCAACTAAAACGGGCGTGGATCACTCCACGCCCGTTTTGTTTTCTGACGGAGAGCGGTTGTGTCGGAGACCAGCCGCAGCAACTTGTCAACGAGAGGTGCGTACGGGAAATCTTCCATGCGTCTTCTCCTTCCGACCTGCTGCGGCTGGTCGAGGACGACACAGCCGCGCTCCGGAACGACCTGCGAAACTACACCGCTTGCTTCAACTTCGCCTCCGCTGCTTCAAGTTCAGCCAACGCTTGTTTCAATTCCGCCTCGCTCGGCACGCCGTGATGCCACTTGGCGACGTTCTCCATGAAGCTCACACCTTTGCCCTTGGTTGTGTTGGCGATGATAAACGTCGGCTTGCCAGCCTCGGGCGGATCAGTGAGTGCCTTGGTCAACGCGGCGTAGTCATGGCCGAGAACGCTGCGTACTGTCCAGCCGAACGCGCGCCATTTTTCGTCGAGCGGTTCATTGCTCATCACGTCGCGCGTGTGGCCGGTGATCTGGAGCGTGTTGTGATCGAGGATGGCGACAAGGTTATCCAGCTTGTAATGCGCGGCAGCGAGGCCGGCTTCCCAGTTCGAGCCTTCGGCCAGTTCGCCGTCGCCCAACAACGTGAACACGCGATAAGCCGTAGTGGGACAGGCATCTTGCCTGTCCAGTGGCGCGTGGCCTGCAATCGGGACTTTAGAATCACTTTGGACGCCGCACTGGGCAGGCAAGATGCCTGCCCCACTATCCATCTTCGCGGCGAGTGCCATGCCGATGCAGATGGGCAATCCGTGCCCAAGCGCGCCAGTGTTCATCTCGATGCCGGGAATGTGCCGCGTAGGATGACCGACGTAGTGCGATTGATAATGGCAGACCGTCTCCAAGTCCGACGCGGGGAAAAATCCACGGTCGGCGAGCACTGCGTAGAGTGCCTCCACACAATGGCCCTTGCTCTGCACGTAACGGTCGCGCGTCGGGCTGGTGAATGTCTGCGGCGAGACATTGAGCACGCGGTTGTAGAGCACGTTCAGGATGTCCAGACAGGACAGCCCGCCGCCGGTGTGGCCCGCGCCCGCGCCGACGATGAGTTGTAACATCGCGCGACGAAGTGCGAAGGACTTGAGTTGGAGTTCGTGGTCGGTCATGAAAAATGGATGGCAATCAGATCATTCAACGGGAGCGCGTGGATCAAAAATTCATGCGCGACTTCCTCGCATAAATTAGCGATCCCGAGCGCGGCAGTCCAACGTTCAATGCTCAAGGGTGTGTGACTGAAAGTACCGCTCACGAGTGGGAATCGTCCTCGTCCTCGTCCTCGAATTCCTTCGATCGAAGGCGAGGACGAGGAGGAGTCGTTGAGCGGACGGCGGGAATCAGGGGACTCGCGGAGCTCGTCCGAAAGGGGGGGCGCCTACGGGTACACGGCGCGGAAATAGCGTCCGTCGGCCAACGGCAAAGTGTCGG